>JAZGBQ010000099.1:0-10585 GCA_036476435.1 Fidelibacterota bacterium | reverse complement strand
ATGAAGGCTGGTTAAATCCCAATGTCATGAATCAGGCAAATATTGGACCTCACTATCAAGGTATGCTTGTGCTCGGAAATCCGATTTTGTTACAAACTGATCAATTTGATCGGGATTACCCTGAAATAACAGATCTGGAATCGTTTGTCCTGGCTTATGATATAGTTGAGTTTTTCGAAAAAACTCTTGCAGGTAAAAAAGTAAATCAGGAATCCCTGATTACTAAATTAATGAATGCTAAACCAATTCACGGTGTAGCCAGCAGTTTTTTAATCTCCCGTACAGAGGATCGGATTAATACTGCACTACGAGTTGCAGAATATCGAGGCAAAGAATTTCACCATGTAGGTACTTTTATACAGGACTCACTTATTTTTGAGCGCGATTTCGGGACCGGATTGAGAAGAGATAATGGCGAGTAGTTCATGGTATGATTATTCCAGTCTGTTTAAGGCAAAGCATATTAAAGCGGGATTAATCTCAAAAAGAAAAACTCCCGCTGATCAATCCAAATCCGATTACAAATTCATCTGTAATAAATTAGGTCTTGATAAAACAGGACTGGTCATCCCAGAGCAAGTACATTCAAACAGGATCAGGATCTGCGGTGAAGCTGGGTCTCCTGTAAAGACCGATGGTTTGATAAATCTCAATAATAATTCAATTGTTCTGTCGATAAGGGTTGCCGATTGTATTCCGGTTTACCTGGCAGATCCTGAAAATAAGATTATTGGACTCATCCATGCCGGATGGCGTGGTATAGTCGATAATATTATTGCTGAGGCGTTAAAGAATTTTAAACATCTAGGTTGTGATCCTGGTAATATTACAGCGCTTTTGGGTCCTTCTGTCAGACAATGTTGTTTTGAAGTAGGACCAGATGTTGCGGAAAAATTCAGTGACCAGTATGTTAAATACAAGGAAAACAATCATCCCTATGTCAGCCTGCAGGCAAAGGTCATAGGAGATCTGCTCTATAACGGGATGGCATTATCTAATGTCCACGATGCTGGTGAATGCTCTGTCTGCAATGAGGAATTTGAATCTTATCGACGTGATGGTAACTACGCCGGTCGGATGATAGCTGTAATTGGATTTTCGAACTAACTGCCTGCAGTGATAACTTAAACCTTCAAAAAATTGGATATAAATGAGCTGGTTAGAAGCGCTTTTACTGGGAGTTTTACAGGGTACTACTGAATTTCTGCCAATCAGTAGTTCAGGACATCTAGTAATTGGTCAGCATATTTTGGGAATTGAAATTCCAGGAAATGCATTCGAAATTGTAGTACATCTAGGTTCTCTTCTTAGTATCATTATTGTGTTTCGAAAAGAAATTGCTGCACTGATCCGAACAATAAATAGCCGGTCCACCCAGCGTTACATATTAACACTCATTATTGCAACAATCCCGGCAGTGATCGTCGGGATTATTTGGAATGAGCCGATCAAAAAGACATTTGATAACATTGGTTTTGTTTCTGCTATGTTAATCATTACTGGTATTTTACTGTTTAGCACCAAGTTTATGAAGAGAGGTATTAAGGAAGTTAATCCCGTTAAAGGGCTTTTTATCGGAATCATCCAGGCGGTTGCGATATTGCCCGGAATATCCAGGTCTGGGTTTACGATAAGTGCTGGTTTATTGGCGGGCGTATCGCCCACTAAAGCAATGAGTTTTTCATTCTTGCTGGCAATTCCGGCTATTTCCGGTGCTGGAATGTTAATGGGAGTCGAAATGATCACCCAAGAAACTCAATTTTCTTTGGGCTGGCCGGTTATTCTGTCTGGATTTATCAGTTCCTTCATCGTAGGTTGGATATCACTCAAATTGCTCGCGGGAATAATAAAATCGGGTAAATTGCACTGGTTTGGATATTATTGCGTTGCTATGGCACTAATTATCAGGATTATTTAAGATGGATACCACAGGCATAGTTTTTACGGTTTATTTGGGAATCCTGTTAATTATTGGATTTGCCACATTTCATTTTAATAAAACTCAAGAGGATTTTCTTCTAGCAGGTCGAAAACTGGGACCTTGGATTGTTGCATTTTCAGAACGGGCTTCCGGTGAATCTGCCTGGTTGTTGATCGCCTTACCCGGAGCAGCAATAGCTGTTGGATTGGGAGAGATATGGGCTGTCATTGGAATTATTTGTGGAATTATCTCGTCCTGGTTCATTATAGCCAAGAGGTTGCGTTCTGAGACAGAAAAGTATGGTGCGTTGACGATCCCGCAATATCTTCATCGAAAATATAATGATAAATCGAATATTATCAGACTCTTTTCAGCCTTCATTATTACGTTTTTCTTTGCTTTCTATGTGTCGGCTCAATTCCACGCTTCAGGAAAGATCCTTAATTCCATTTTTGGATTAAATGAGTTGACCGGTATAGCAATCGGTGCAATCATAATAATATTATATACACTCATGGGCGGCTTTTTTGCTGTTGCCTTGACTGATCTTATTCAAGGGATAATCATGATCGGTACTTTGGTAATCCTTCCGATAGTCGGTTTCATAGAACTGCGCGAGATGGATAACTCAATTCTAGACAGTTTGATAGCGGCCGGAGGGAATCGTGCTTCTGTAACAGCTGGATTGTCGGGCTGGGCGGCGGCTTCAATCGTAATCGGTGGATTAAGCTGGGGGCTTGGTTATTTTGGCCAACCGCACCTCATTATTCGCTACATGGCTATTCGATCTGTTGCTGATATTAAAAAGGCTCGATTAATCGCATCAGCCTGGGCAATTCCGGGAATTTCAGGTGCATTCATGATCGGCCTTGTAGCGCTAACGATGTACGGTCCGGATTTTTTTCCTGATGTGGAACAGGCCATGCCTTACTTGGCAACTCAACTCTTACCAGCCTGGTTTGCTGGTATTCTAATTTCCGGAGCCGTTGCAGCCATGATGTCTACCGCGGATTCACAACTTTTGGTATCGACATCTGCTTTAACCGTAGATTTCTTTCAACATTTTCTGAAACGTCAGATATCAGAGAGGACACACGTCACTATTAGTCGCATAGTGATAATTATTTTGGGACTTTTTGCGTTTACTTTGGCACTAATATCCGAAGTTTCTGGAAAAACGATATTTGGGGTAGTCAGTTACGCCTGGAGTGGATTAGGGGCTTCCTTTGGTCCGGTCCTGATCCTGACTCTTTGGTGGAAACGAATAACAAGAACTGGAGTTATTTCAGGTCTGATAACAGGGGCTGTCGTCACAATCATTTGGGCAAATATTGATTCACTCCGTAATATTGTCACTGAGCGACTGGTAAGTTTTGTTTTTGCTTTCGTAATCATTATTGTTGTTAGCATGATTGATTCGAGTAAAGGAAATGGGAAAGTCACTTAGAGAAGTACTGCGATCCATTGAATCCGGTAAGATAAATCCGGCTTATTTGCTGCAGGGAGAGGATCAGTTTCTGCAGCAGTTTATCGTAGATAAAATCGAGACCGGATTGTTCGGAGGCTCTACAGGTGAAAAAACATTACTTCTCCCGGATGAGATGGGTGGCAAAGAGATTATGGAAAGACTTACTGGCGCTGATTTATTCAGTTCAAAAAGACTATTTGTAATGCGAAATCCACAGCAGCTCAGATCACCATACCGGAACGAATTTCTGGATTATTGCAAAAATCCAATCACCTCTAATTGCCTGGTAATAATATTAGAAGAATATCGCGAAAGTGTGGCTATGGTAAGGGATCTTAAAAAAATCCTTCAAGGTTTATCAGTACGTACACCCAATGAAAAAGAATTAAAAGGATGGGTAACGTATTTCTTGAAAGAAAATAAAGTAGAATACTCTCCAGATGCCTTAGATAGTTTAATTGATATAGCCGGGGATTCTCTATATCATCTGGCAAACGAGGTAAGAAAAATTAGTCTAGCACTCGATGATGATAAGTCACTAACAGTAAAGTTGGTAAAACAATTTTCCGGTTGGAAGAAGGAACATCAGCGATGGGAATTCCTGATTGCCGTAGGACAAAAAGATTTGAACAAATCGGTAAAAATTGGTTTATCAATCATTAATCTTACCGAAAGCATGTTATCCTTATTATATCCTTTGACCAGTCTTTTTCAGGAAATTATGTTCAACAATATGAATACAGGAACATTTTCCGGGAATATTGGGTATATAGCACTACCGGCATCGGTAAAGAGAAGATTACCTGAGTTTACAAAGAATTATACTTATCAGGAATCCGCCTATGCTCTCAAACTGCTTTTTCAAATTGATAAGAGAATAAAAACTACCAATTCTATAGATGAATCAGAACTTATCCAATTCCTCTTTAAACTCCTACAGAACCATGCTTGATCAATACGTTTATACAGATGAGGAGTTGATTGCTCGTTTTCAGAAAGGTGATGAGCAGGCATATGTAGAATTAGTACACCGATACCGTGATCGATTAATGACATTTGTTTTTCGTTTTGTCGGGGACAGCGAAGTTGCATAGGACATAGTTCAGGATACCCTGGTAAAGGTTTATACTCACAGACATTTTTATAAAGAAATTGCAAAATTTTCAACGTGGATTTACACAATCGCTGGCAATCTGTCCAAAACCGAGTTAAGGAAACGTAAACGTAGAAAAATATCCTCATTAAGCCAAATGGGCCTGGATGATCGTGATTATGAATTACCATCTGTGGAACCTGAATCAGGTGAGACCGTTCAAGGGGAATTCACTGAACAGCAAATACAAAATGCAATTCAATCATTGCCCTTGCATTTTAGAACTGTCGTCATATTAAGGGATATTCAGGAACTTTCTTATGAAGAGATTAGTAAAATCGTTGATGTTCCGCTGGGCACTGTAAAATCACGTATAAACAGGGCCAGATTGCAACTACAGGATCAATTAAAAGAGTACAGGTAAAGGGGAGAAATTTGTATTGATGGATCGATATCAGTTTGAAAATTATATTTTAGATTACTTAGATAACACACTTACCATTGCCAAGCGCAAAGATTTCGAAGATCATATGAATAAAGATACGGAAGCGAAAGCTTTGGTTGAATCCGTTCGGCGTCTGAATAAACAAATGAAACAATTACCAGCCATTAAGACGTCAACCCAGTTTATGGATCGTCTTCAAAGCAAGGTAGCTGAGGAAAAATCAACTTCGAAGATTCAATTACCGTTGCAAATACCAGAAAGACGGACAATTCTAGGTTTCACTCCCAGGATTTCCGGACTATTGGCTGTTACTTTCATCGCTTTAGTGTTTGTTGGAATTCAATTACTTCCAGATAGTCCGGCTGAACAAGGTTCCACTACTTCTCAAGGATTATCGAATACTCAGCCGCCCGCCAACAGTATCGGTACAATTGATCCAGTGTTAAATTCATCAAAAACCGATCTTTTAACCGAAAGTGAAGATGATTCAATTAATTCTGATGAAACCCGGGATAAAGAACCATATTCGCTGGAAGATAAAATACAGTACGTGAAAAACCCTCAATAACCAGATACAACCGCCTTTTTAATTCCCTGTTGTCTCCGTAAGTTTTGATAAAGGGGATTTTATTTCCAAAATGGTGACCAACTTTAAGAATCTATTAATTATAACTGGCATAATCATCATCGTGACAATCATTATGCTGATGCTGTATCCATTTGAGAATACTTTACTGGTGTATTCCATTCGCGGTACCATCTTATTTGCATTATTAGGAGGTCTTGGGTATTACCTTTTTATTCAACGACAGTCAAGTGATGGGGGTTTTGCTCAAAAAAGATCTAATCTTGAAATAAATACAGTCAATCCATCAACGGAAAAACCCGAAAAATTTTTTGAACAGTTGATGGAAACGATATTCGAACAGGTAAACACTCTGAATCCCGAGTACAATGGCGCACTTTATATAGGGCAGTCAACTGGTGGGATTTTTACCTTGCAGAGTAATTCTTCAGATGAATTTTCGCAACAGGTCAATGCAAAGAATTTAATCTTTGCCTCGATATTAAAGAAATCCGGTGGGCAGATTTTTCAGCAAAATTCACGGGTGGAAGCTTGGAAGACGATTTTTGGAAAAAAAACATGGACAGGAAGTGAATGCGCGTTAGGAGCACGTGTGAAGTTCAACAACAAACCAGTAGGTTGCCTGCTCATTTATATTGATCACTTCAGCAAAGTTAATGAGCTTGACGTAGTTATGGTTAAACAGTTCAGCCAAATGATCTCGCATGGAATGAAAGTAATAGATCGATTGGAATCATATCGAAAAAACCTGTATCTAGGTAACCGTGTTAACCAATTATATGAATATCTTAATCTAACATCAAATAATCGGGTCATTTACAGTTCTGCAGTTAAAACATTCTCAGAATTTCTTACTTATGATAAATTGTCTATTAGCATAAGAAATATGGCGAAAAAAAATGCAATGGTCCACTGGGTCGATGGATATAAAGAAGATATTGATCGAGGAGATACATTTAATATTAATAACACTTTGCATGGTATTCCAATACACAAAGACATAACGGTTGAGACTAAAAATTGGTTAGAAACTTACCAGGATTTGAACAGGTTTAAAGAAGGAGACAGGAAAGATACACGGTTCAAATCGGCCCTTATTCTACCAATGGAGATCAATGAATCACATAAAGGTACTATCGCTATTGAAAGATTCGATCCAGTGCCATTCAACGACCAGGATAAATGGATATTGGATAAAATGACACATACTCTTGGCGGGATCATTAAATGGCATTTTGAATTTGAAACAGTAAGATTGAACTCTATTCGAGATGAATTAACAGGGTTGTTGAATTACAGAGCGTTTCTGAATCGATTCAAGGAAGAAATCAGCAGAGCGGATAGATTCAAACAAAAAATGTCCTTGGTTGTATTGGACATTGATGGATTTAAAGCTATCAATGATAACTATGGACATGAATTTGGAAATACTGTTTTGAGAGAGTTATCAAACGTCCTTAAAAATAGTATCCGAAATATTGATGTTGTTGGAAGATACGGCGGAGAAGAATTTGGCATTGTTTTAGTCGATACGGATACGGAGAAATCGAAGTTGGTAGCTGGTAGAATTGTTGAGAACATTGCGCACTATCCCATGTATAAGGGAGATGAAAAGATACGCACAACAATGAGTGCTGGAATTGCTGAGTATCCTGCTGACGGCGATCAAATTAAAACCCTTATTGAAAAGGCGGATCAGGCGATGTACATCACCAAAAGAAAAGGTGGGAATGGAGTTACCATATTTAGTGCCCCCGAGAAACCTGCAGAAATAACAAATTCCAAAGTACCGGTTGCAGGCATTGATCAATAATTCTTGTTATATGAAACGATAAAAAAGAATGTTGAAACAAAACATATATTTTAAATGGATTCTTCCAATTCTTTTCTTTGTGGTGTCATCTTGCTCACAAAAACCGGAAATAAAACCACCGGATACTCAAGTCCCAACACCGTCAATAGAGCAGAATCAATCCGGGAATTTGCCAATTAACCCAAAAGCATTAAGACATTTCATGGATGGCCAATTATATTTGAATCAGGGTGATTATGCAATGGCAATAGTTGAGTTACAGGAAGCCCTGATGCTCGATCCCGACGTTAGTACAATATATGTATCACTTTCCGAGTGCTATTGGTATCTCGAGAAACCTAATAGAGCACTGTCTTATTTAAAGAAGGCATTGGAATTATCTCCTGATGACATTGATGCGAGGGAAATAATGGCAAATCAATTGGTCCTCAGGCGATTGTTTGATAAAGCGGAAGAACAATATCTTATCCTGATCGAATCTTATCCTGAAAATGCCGAATACTATTTTGCTATGGGAGAATTAGCAAAATTGCAGCAGAAGTATGAAAAGGCATTGTATTATTATCGTAAGACCTTTGAGCTAAATCCAAACGTACTTGAAGCTTTGGAGCTGGCATCAGAAGCTGCTTATAATTTGCAGAAATACGATGTCATTTTCGAACTTACAGAACAATTACTTGAATATGATGAGACGAATACTTTTTATCTGAGAAATTTTGTTGATGCAGCAGTTCGCAACAGGAAATACAGTGATGCTCTTGCAGCAGTAAATCGCATCATGGAAATTGAAGGTCGTACGCCTCAGCTGCTGAATCAGGTCGGGAGTATTTACTATGAAATGAATGAAAGTGATCTGGCCGAAGTCATTTTTCTTGAAGTAGTCGCCATGGATAGTGTCAACGTGATGGGGTCTCATTACTTGTCAACATTATTTCGAGAAAAAGGAGAATTCGAAAATTCGATCTACTATGCAAATCGTCTGATCCGATTCCATTCAACTGATCCGAGAGGTTTCATCAACAAAGCTTTATCTTACATTGAGAAGAATGACCCAAAGAATGCGATTGAAACATTACATTCTGTAGCTCAGAAATTCCCAGGAGATTTTACCATTCACTATTTACTGGGTATGAGCTACAACCAGGCAAATTTTAACGATTCCGCGCGTGTTTATTTGGAACGGGCCATCGAAATTTACCCGGATTCAAGAGGCGCTCTCCATATCCTGGCAATCATTTATGACACGTCGGCTGAATGGATCAAATCGGATCAGATATATACACATCTGATTAGTTCCGACAGTTCTGATGCCCAGGCTCTGAACAATTATGCGTACAGCCTTGCCGAAAGAGGGGAAAACCTTAAGTTAGCACGAGAGATTTCAAAAAAAGCGATCATTTATGAACCAAATAATCCGGCCTATTTGGATACCTATGGCTGGATCCTGTACAAACTTGGTAAATTTTTTGAGGCGAATATTTATATTTCAAAGTCATTGGAGCTGGATGATATAAATGAAATCGTTCTGAAACATTGTGGAGAGGTTTTGATGAGGCTCAACAGGGAAGTGGAAGCAAATATTTGTTTCGAAAAAGCAGCAGCTTTAATGAGGGCATCTAGCCCCTGATCCTATTATCCGAATGCCTGCTGGAAGTAAATTTTTAAAATATGCCGCTATAATCCTTATTTACGGATGTTCTAATTACAATAATAAAATAGTTAGTGATCCGTATGTGAGAGATCTACCGTATCAAGAAATGCGCGACTATTTTGGTAGTTGTGCAGGATCAGGCGTACTATTTTCGGAAGGAGATTTAAAAGGGAAATTAAAGTTCACTTTTACATGTAGTGATGATTCTAGTTACGTTCAATTTAGAGATATCCTCGGAAGAAGAACATTGTACATGCAATTGCTAAAAGATGAAATCTATCTGTGGGATATGCTGAAAAACAGGCGATATAGCAGCGATGACGTAAGGAATCGACTACCTGTAATGAAATTTTTAGATCCGAATGATCTCACGGCTGTTTTGTGGGGAAAGATTCCTGATTTGGAAGCTATCGAAAATGAAGGAGATTTGACTTTTTATGGTGATTCTACAATATTTAGCTTTGAATCAAGTAATACGTCGTTTGGATCGTTAGTGAACCAGGCAAAGTTTAAGTTAGATGGTATGAATAACAGTATTGAGATCAAAATCACTCGCCGAGAGTACGGAAAACTCAATGAAAAACTGATTCGGGAGATCCCGGATGACATACCCTGGAATTGAAATGAAAAGAAAATCCATTTCCGTTATAATACCCGTGTACAATGAAGTTGAATCTTTACCGCAGCTTGTCAAGCAACTTACAGAATCCTTAGCATCCTATGACAATTGGGAAGTCATTTTTATTGACGATGGATCAACCGATGGAACACTGGAATATCTTACTGAATTTGTGCAAGGCAAAGATCGGTTCATTTACATGCAATTTCACCGAAATTATGGTAAATCAGCCGCTCTGGCAGAGGGTTTTAAGCTTGCACAAGGAGATTATATTGTTACCATGGATGCTGATTTACAGGACGATCCTGCAGAGATTCCAAACTTGGTCAAGAAACTTGAAGAAGGGTATGATCTGGTATCCGGGTGGAAAGCGGACAGAAAAGATCCCTGGACCAAAACGATACCCTCACGAATTTTTAACAGGATCACTCGTTTGATGACTGGTGTTAAGATTCACGATTTTAATTGCGGATTAAAGATCTATCGCAGCAATGTTGTCAAATCCCTCGATGTGTATGGGGGGCGCCATAGATATATACCGGCTTTGGCAGGACAGAAACGATTCAAAATTTCCGAAATAGTAGTCAACCATAGACCACGTCAATATGGAGAAAGTAAATACGGAGGATCAAGATTATTTCATGGTTTTTTTGACCTGATAACCATTCTGTTCTTAAGAAGATATACACAACAACCTCTGCATTTATTTGGAGCCTTCGGATTGATCGGTGTGTTGCTGGGAGGATTCATTGATCTTTATGTGGTCTATTTGAAATACGTTGTTGGCGAACCGTTTCAGAAGCACATGGCGCTTCTGGTATTAGGAATATTCATTGCTGTGATAGGTTTTCAATTTTTCTCGCTTGGTTTACTGGGAGAACTCATAGCCGGGTCACAACAAAGAACAGAAAATCGAGTAAAGAAGATCATCGGTAAATAGCAGCTCCTGGATCAGGATCAGTTAAAATGAACATAGTTATTGTGGGTCC
>JAZGBQ010000098.1:0-2911 GCA_036476435.1 Fidelibacterota bacterium | reverse complement strand
TAACTCTATTTTTGATATTTACAAGAAGGACGCAGTGTATTCTATATGTAAGGTATTCTAACTAAAAGCGATATTTACCTTATTCTTAAGACAACACAATAAAGACAATATGAAAGTTAAACAACCGGATAAGTCGCGCTAACTCATCCTAGTCACTGAGAAGTGTTGGGTGAAAATCATCTGCTGGTTCACTCGTTGTACTGGTTTTAACTAGCGAATTCCCTGTAGCTTGCTACAGGGAGTTTCATTTGACGGAGATCTGGTCTTCTTTAGCATATCAGAAGATCTCGCTCAGGTAAGCGGAATTAGTATAAGTAAAACGAACCTGGTTTATTTGGTTTGTATTGCTCTGGTTGTTGCAATAGGAGTAAAGGTGGTAGGAGGTCTTCTTACGGCTGCTATGGTAGCAATTCCAGCCAGTGCAAGGGGATAAATCATTTATATTCATAAAGATGATTAACTATTTTAAGGCCATCACATGGACATATGACACCCAATTATTTTACCAGACAGTTTATAACAACATTAAATAATCCAATAATTTAAGTCTGTTAGGGGAATATATTAATTCATCAACTCTGAGAGTACTCGGGTCCGCTTCCACCTTCAGGGGGCGTTAGACGACCTCCTTTGGAAGTAATGGCCCCGCATTGGACACAATTTGAAGGATCTGTTCTAAGCAACTTTCGTCCATCCTCTTCATTCCATTCATATACCTGCGCCGGACACATATTTATCCAGGTCTCGGCTATAACTTCGGGCACGTCTTTCTGGATGCGAATGTGATCTGGTTGATTTTCACGGCTTCTGTTACCACTTGCATAGACGCTTGACAATTTATCAAATATGTATTCACCGTCTGACTTAGGATAGGATCTCTTATTCCCTAAAAACATCTCTTTTTCACTATCCCGATGCGCTTTGAACCTGCCACCAGGGAATAAACCACCTGTAACTGTCATCAATCCCGCAAGTATAAAACCTGGAATAAACCCATTCTGAAACGCTTGTCGCATATTTCTGACACGGTACAGATCGTTCCAAATAAAACTCTTCTTTATAGCCTCATCATAACCACTCAAGGAATCTGAATTTAAGAGATCCTTTTTCTCTTTTAATGCCGAAAATATGGTTTCTGCAGCAAGAATACCGGACAACATTGCATAATGAATACCCTTAAGTGAAGGCACATTGACAAAGCCAGCTGAGTCACCAATTAGGACTGCCCCCGGCACATGGAGGGGATCAGGGACTGAGTAAAATCCACCTTCAGGTATAGTCTTTGCTCCCCATCCATCTTCCAAACGTTTCCCGCCCTCAAGCAAACCTTTCACCATAGGATGTGTTTTCAACTCTTGAAGTAAATCATGAACGGATAGAGTTGCATCGGTATAATCCAGGCCAACAACAAGTCCAATACAAATCTTATCCAATCCCCTAGGATATATAAAGCTACCGCCAAATTCACTGTACTTTTTTGATCCCCTAAGAGGCCAACCCATCGTATGTATCACTCTATCTAGCGGATTTGGTACCTCCCATATCTCTTTTACACCCAACGCGTAAACCTGTGGATTATCCCTTTTTAAATTGAAATGATCTATTAATGCTATTGAAAGGTGCCCAGTAGTGCCTTCCCCAAGAACTGTGACTCTAGCGAGGATATCAGAACCGGGTTGAAAATTCCCCAATGGTTTGTTGTCCTTATCGAGTCCTTTATCATCGGTCCTCACACCTCTTACTGCTCCATTTTCAACAAGAAGTTTCATACCAGCCATTTCGTTAAAAATCATAACACCTGCTTCCTCAGCCTTTTCACCTAACCACTTAGCCATTTGACTAATTGAGCCAACAAAGTTTCCCTTATTGTGCATAGTTGGAGGAGTGGGTAGGCGTAAGGCGTTTTTCTTGGTTAAAAAATAAACCGCATCCTTTTCAACCGTTCCCAGGAATGGGAAGTCTGCATCTTTCAGATCAGGAAACAAGGTTCGAAACGAGATAGGATTTACAACAGCTCCAGATACCAGATGGGCACCAGGGTATTTTCCCTTTTCAATTATAGCTATAGGGATTTCACCTAACGAATCCATTATTTCGGGTTCCTCCGAAAGAAGTTGTGCCAAGCGAATAGCACTGGCAAGGCTCGCAGGACCGGCACCTACAAACAAAATACCTACCTCAACTTGGTCCTCAGGCTTATCAGTAATCCCAGAGATGAACTCATCTTGCTCGAGTGGTGGTTTAAATTGAGCCGGTGTATTTGACATTATTTAATTTCCCTCCGATTAAAAATTGTGAATAATGGCTGGATATTACAGATACAACTCCACCCCAAAAAACTATTCCTATTCTATCAAAAACCCTCCAAAAGTCAAGCCAATGTCTTACAACCAAGAATACCCCTAGTAGTAGGCGCCTTCAGGATAATGTATAATATATCATGTATATATTATGTCGCAAGTCAATATACATACTTGATAACAATTTATAAAGTTAAAAAGACCGAAACAATAAGGATTTAAATAACGTTTGCAATTAAAATAATCTTATATAAAATGCAGTGGGTATTGCAATGATTAAAAGAATCAAAACGATACTTGTACTTCCTTTTGAGGATTTTTTCTCAGGACTTGAGAGCTGCCTTACCAGACTCTCTCCTTTTTATATTGCAGCACTGATAATATCTTTTCTAGTTTCCTGGTGGATTTATGTACCTCTACATGAACTAGGACACGCATTGGGCTGTATATTAGGAGGAGGGACTGTAAGCAAGCTTGAGATAAGTCCTATGTACGGAGCGTCGTTTCTTAAAGAAATTTTTCCATTTGTTTCGGTTGGCTCAGAGTATGCCGGACAACTGACCGGGTTTGATACTAAGGGAAGTGATTTGATTTATCTCCTAACTGATTTC
>JAZGBQ010000097.1:0-2784 GCA_036476435.1 Fidelibacterota bacterium | reverse complement strand
GAACTCTCAACAATTGCTGGAAAATTCGTTCCAGACATTTTCGACCACTTACATCCATGTAAGTGTCCAGGCATTGTTCTACCTCCTGCGTCCGTGCAGTCGTGTGGCATGTTTATTTTTCGTTGTTTTAAATTTATATAAGTTCTAACTCGCTTCAGTGCCTCAAGAAAATAAATTCTCTTTCCAAGCTCATGTAAAAGATATTTTGTCCGGATATCCAGATGCTGAGACATGTTGGATTGCATATAGTGGTGGACTGGATTCACACGTGCTTTTGCACACATTAGCGTGTATCAAAGATGAGATTAAACCCAGGTTAATTGCCGTTCATGTCAATCACGGATTAAATCAGGATGCTGAGTCATGGGAGAAACACTGTCGCTCCATATGTAAAAATTATGCGATTGAATTGCTGACTTTTACAGTAGATTTATCCCACAAGAACGGAAAGGGGACTGAGGCACATGCCAGAGAAAAACGGTATGAAGTATTTAATGATTTGATTAAGATTCATGATTTATTACTTACAGCGCATCATGTTAATGATCAAATAGAAACAATGCTGCTGCAATTGCTACGTGGATCCGGGCCGGATGGCCTGGTTGGTATGCCACAATCCAGAAAATTTTCAAAAGGCTTTCTGGTAAGACCTTTACTCGATACTTCCAGAGAAGAGATTCATGATTATGCACTAGAAGAATCGTTGAATTGGGTTGAAGATGAGAGTAATAAATCTAATAAATATGATCGTAATTTCCTGAGAAATAAAATAATACCTGAATTACTCAGCCACTGGCCAAGTTCATTAAAGACAATGTGCCGTGCAATAGAACATCAAGCTGATGCAAGAAGTCTCATTAATGAAGTCTCATTAATTGATTTATCGACTGTCTGTGATAACGATTTTACTAAAATTAAATTGGCTGAATTCGAGGGTTTATCATTCATTAGAAGAAAAAATGTTCTCAGGGCGTGGATTAAAAAAAATAATCTGGGAACGCCCAATGCAAATACTATCGAAAAAATAAATGAGGAAGTCGTTTATGCCGATTTGGATAAAAATCCCTGTGTCAAATGGACAGGAGCCGAGGTCAGGCGTTATCGCGGATATCTGTATGTTATGCGGTCATTACCAGCCCATGAAGTGAATACGGCTGCCAATTGGAATTTTAAAGGAATACTTAAGTTAAGTTCGGGTAATCTTAAGGCTGTCTCCAGCAAAGGTCTCGGCATAAAAAAAGATATGATATCCAGTGATAGTGTCGAAGTTAAATATAGACAGGGTGGGGAACAAATAAAGCCATCAGGTCGCAGCCATACACACGAACTGAAGAAACTGTTGCAAGAGGAAGGCGTACCTCCATGGCTTCGTGATCGTATTCCTTTAATATTTTATGAAAATGAATTGATTGCAGTAGGTGATCTATGGGTTGAAGAGAAATATGCCGCAATAGCAATGGAACCAGCATGGGAGATTAAATGGGATTGGGAATGGAACTGGTCAGATGAAAAATAAATATATCAAACATTTATAAGATATCAATCCGTATCATTTAAAACGTAAATCAACCTAAAATCGTTGTCAACAGTCAGGCTCAGTGATTTTGAAATAACCATGATAAAGAACATAACATGACAATCATAAGTACTTTAAAAAAAATAATTAAGGCAGTTAATAAACTATTTGTACAATCTGAATCAGTTGTAAATACTCAGACAGGAAAAAAAGTTTCAAATAGTGTCGATACGAAAAATATGCGCCAGAAGGAGAAGGATGTCTATGGTGAAGACAGGATTACACAACAAAAACTCTATGAAAAATGGGCTGTGAAACCATCCTGGCATCTGAAAAATCAGGCGATCCCACTTCTACTGTCAATAGATCCTGAAATATATTCGACATCATCCTGTGACGAAGTTACCGAACAAAAATATCAGGATTTATGGGAGCATGCTCAACATTGTGTCGAACAAGGACTGCTTTTTATTCTAAATCGAGAACGTCCCGCAGAGGAATGGGAAGCAAAACCCATTGACGTCTATAAATGGGCAGCAATCAGTCGTGTAGAACTCCCGGTGCAGTTATCGGCCTTAATGGAATTTGTGATGATGTCTCTTGTTTCTACTGCGAATATCGATAATGATTCGCTTGATAATAAAAAACAGAATGATATATCTTATTATAAGGACAAAGAGCGCATTTTGGGCGCAGCGTTGGCCATGTTCGTCACTTATCCAGAACGCTGTAGAAATAAAAAAGGTCTAGTGAGCGCTGAAAATATTGTTTCATTAATCAATGAAAATGAAAGTGTACTGTTTGTAGAAGAAATACCTGGCTTATCAACTACTGCTTGCATAGATCTTATCAATAAATGGATTAAGGCAAGCGTTTGATATCCAGACCACAAGGCACAATATCCTAGCCTGGGGGGCAGGTAAAAAGGTTTCAGGCTGCACACACAAGGTCACCAGTCTTTGGAGGCTATACTCAAAAAGCTAATGTACTGAGGGTACCCTTGTATCCTGCATGACGGTTGATTCTTCTATTTGATAATCTGTGGGCAATAATGTAAATCTTAGATTGATATCGCCAATTTCCATAATGTCACCTTCCTGTAATTTGTATCTGCCAATTTTTTCATCATTAACAAATACACCGTTGAGCGAGTTTAGATCTATTAAAGTATATTCATCTCCCTGGTCCCGATGAATTTCAGCATGACGCCTGGATACTGAGCTGTCCCTTAATGTGACCTCGTTGTTTTTACTGCGACCAATCCTACA
>JAZGBQ010000096.1:0-3223 GCA_036476435.1 Fidelibacterota bacterium | reverse complement strand
GATGACCAGGTTGCACCTATGCTGGTAGTAGCTAGCATTATGATCACTGATTCTGGCATGTTCGGCAGATACCCAACTATACGGTCACCTGCTTGTACCCCATCATTTCTCAATGCATGGG
The DNA here is from genome assembly GCA_036476435.1 of Fidelibacterota bacterium. GTDB lineage: Bacteria > Fidelibacterota > Marinisomatia > Marinisomatales > JAHJCW01 > JAZGBQ01. The sequence goes on along the minus strand of JAZGBQ010000096.1, from coordinate 3,102 downwards.
CAGTTTGTGCGACTAATTGATATAATTTTTGGTGGCTGATTTCCCTTCGCTTACCCTTCTCATTACGAAATATCAGGGCGGGATGTTCATCACGACGACAAAGCAGATTTTCTGCAAAGTTAAATCGACAACCATTAAACCAGCTAGCCTTAAGCATGTCATTATCATTCACTAAAACCTCGTCCCATTCCTTAGACATCTTGATATTGGAATAACGCCAGACCGCTGGCCAGAACTCTCGGGGCTTATTTATTGACCAATGATAAAGACTGGAATAATTATTAATGTCACTGGAATAATCTCTATGCACGCTATTAATAAAATGCGTCATATTGGCTTGCTCAACTTGATCAATAGCAGGTGTCCAGATGGGGTTACGCATACACAAATAATTCCCTAGAACCGTGGTTGATATATTGATTTGCGTTGCTTGATATAAAAATATCTGATGCCACTTGGCGCATCAAGAATGAGAGCCAAGCCATGCATGAATATGACACATAAGTAATCTTTCATGGATTTTATTTACAGACGAAAATTACCGCATCTCCAGATATGCCGTGTTAGTTTCTAAAATCCATACTAGGTCTCAATATGATCATAATAACGAATGTTTGGTGGAGTAGTTAATGCGGCAGTTAGTGACTCAATCGCACCAATTTCTTCACGCCAGGAAAAATAAGTCTCATAATTTTCTCTGGATTCCCACTCCTGAATTAAAGTTAAGTTGTTAGCATTATCCTGATTTTGAAAAAGTTCAACTTCAATACATCCTTCATAGTTTCGGGTATCTACTAAAATTTCCTTGAATGTCTTGATTAACCCCTCTAATTCTTCAGGTTTTACCTGTAAATCAAGAATTAATTTTATACTCATCTACTCACTCCTAACATTAGCGCTTCGAATTCACATTTAAGTCGGATAACTATCAAAACAGGGGGCAGTCATCGCATTATCATCATGCCATTCAGCCCGGTCTTTCCAGAAAATCTTGTCCTGGGGACGTATCACTGGATCGTCTTCCAGTAACCCAGCGGGAATAAGAAGAAGCTGGCCATCTCCGGTTGTGTGTGGAACAGCTGAGCCACATTCTGTGCAGAAAGATTTAGCAAAGCGCTCAGCCTCTGGAAGATCAAATCTCTTTATAAATTCTGTTCCTGAAACCCATTGTATATTTTCAGGTTTCGCGAAAATAATTGAAGTATGGGCAGAACCTGTTGATTTCCTGCACCTGGAACAATGACAAAGGTGAAACTGATCAAATGGCCCCAAAAGAACAAATTTAATTTTTTCACATAAGCAGCTTCCATTTACTTTGATACTCATATCATATTTCTCCTATTGAATTTATTTCCTTTGAATGAAGTATGACAATTTCAACAAAATAAGTCTCCCGATCCAGGTTAGAGGAGTACTATTATGTTGTTAATATATCCTGTCCAGGAAATGGTTATGCTATATAAAAGGCTTCTTCAAAATTTTTTAGAAGCTTCTTTAAGCAACTCCTGAACAGGTTCACTGAACCAACAATCAAGAAATTTTTCATTCTTTTGCATGCAGTTTTCCTCATATCTTTGCATGATTTTTTCTACACGGTTAGCTTTGATCTCAGAAAATGCTGCTTGCGGAAGGGTAATTAACTCTTTTACTTTTTTAATCGCCTGCCCTTCCACATCTGTTTGAGGAAATATTTCATCAACAAGACCGAACTGCTTAGCATCAGGTATCGTCATAAATTCGCCACTATAGAGTATTTCAGTTGCTGTCTGATCACCCACAATTTGCCTCAACATCAGATCAGCCAAGTATGGTACAGGAACACCTAACTTTATTTCATTTAACCCAATAAGTTTTTCTCCAGAGGCTGCATAACGATAATCACAAGTCAAAGCAAGAATGTTGCCTCCGGCAATAGCATGGCCAGAGATAGGGCAACAAGTAGGAAGAGGCAGTGTAAATAGACTTAATAACAGGTGATTAAATTTATTGAAGAAATCTGTCATTTCGATTCTATCAAGTATTAATAATGCAGGTAGATCAAGCCCAATACAAAAAAACTTTTCCCCACCGGCAAGAATCACCCCTTGAAAATCTTTCTCAACCGTTATGAGTTTTTCAGACAGATCATCTATCAAGTCAGGACTGATTGCATTCGTGACTCCATTACTCAGTCGCAAGATTGCAATTTCTTCATGATTTTCAATCATAATTTTTGGCATAAACACATACCTTCAGGAATATAGCATTCTCCATGCGAAAACCTGGAATTTGTAGATATAATCATTAGTCAAGATAATCTACATTATTCCTGCACCAGACTCAAAGTCTGGCGTGAGTGACCTGGTGAAAGATTCTATCTCTCACTCGATAACATCAACTAAATTGATATAATTTTTTAAACTGACAGAGGAGTAATTTATGTCCGAAACGAATGCAATCAGAATTAAAACCAACCCTGATCCAATGGAACCCTTCTTTCTGTCGCAAGGATTCAAAGTCGATAATCTGATTTTCCTTTCAGGACAAGCCGCCATTGACCAGCAGGGGAATATTATTGGGAAAGGTGACTTTGATGCACAAGTTGAGCAAACTTTTATGAATGTTTGTCAGCTATTGGAAGAGGCGGGATCGTCTCTGGAAAGGGTATTTAAAGTTACTATTTATCTTACGGATATGGCAAATTTCCCAAAAATATTGGAAATGCGCCAGCACTGGTTTAAAAAACCTTATCCTGCCGACACTATTGTGGAAGTGAGCTCGTTGGCCCTGCCTGAATTAATGTTTGAAATTGAGGTCACTGCACTTGTGGAAGGGAAATTAATAGATAATTAAAATACGGGAGTGGTAGTACAACCATATGCTGTGGCTAATAATTTCTGCTGGGATAGATTCCAGGTGATAATATCTTTTCCTTGCCAACGAACCGGTACTTCAATCGCCAATAGCGGGACACGTTAGATTTTACTAATAAAAAGAAATCCCTAAGCAGAGGTTGTGCGGCATACCTAGAAATTATAAGTCAGAAACAGCTGCAGATAATCGTCACGACTGAAGGCAAAAGCAGGATCAGTGCGTGACTGATCAAACAGGAATCGGCCTTCC
>JAZGBQ010000095.1:0-2932 GCA_036476435.1 Fidelibacterota bacterium | reverse complement strand
GGAATTGCGATTAAAAAAAGTGTCATAATGAAACCAGGGACATATTTTGAAATGTTTAAACTTGCACGGATATGATAATCCGGATTTAAAAGGGGCACAAAATAACGATAGTAGGCAACTCCAATCATGAATATTAAAGTAGCGACCATGATGATGTCATAATTGTATGCAAATCGATATAATGACCCTGTTCCTGCAATGATTCCCAAAGTCACAGCTACCATTGAGTAGTATATGAATCTGTTATCGTATGCTAGGTAATTCATTTAAAAAAGATTCTTTTAGATTTTCATAAATTGGGCGATAAAATAAAACATCAAACAATAATCTCAATTATTTCTTTTAATCGAACATTAAATTTAGCTTGATTCCATAATTGGTCTCGCTTTTGTCCCTTTAATTTCAACTGTTGTATAAGCTGATCGTCTGTCCACATTCTCTCAATTACATTTACAATTTCCGGTATTGAATGAGGATCAAATAACAAAGCAGCATCGTCAACCTGGATGGGCATAGCGTATATATTTGACACTGCAGAAGGGCATCCTGTTGCAAATGCTTCTAAAGGTGGAATATTAGTTGGGCCAAAGAACGTGGGCATAATCATTCCCCGGGCGCTTCTGTAAAGTACGGCCATATGATCGTCTGGAACATAATCAAGAAAAGTGAAATCAGAATCCAGGTTGTAGGTGTGGATCAGGTCCTTAATAGACTGGTAAGCGTTTTTCGGTGCACCCGCAAATACGAAATGGATATCGGGAATACGATTTTTTAATTGATCCACAGCTTTTACCAGCGACTTATGATTTTTGTGTTCCCAGAACTGTGCCGGGTAAAAAAGAAATTTTTGCGGTATCCCATAAATTTTTGCAAGGTCAATTTGATAATCTTTCTTTTCAAGATATCGCGGTGCAACAAACGGAAGAACATGGATTTTTTCCGCACTTGGATGATAGGATTCTAATACTTGTTGTTTTCCCAATTCCGAATCCACCAATACCCCTTTGGAATATTTACACATTAAACTGTAATGTCTTTCGCGCATACGGTATTCATAATTGGATCCGGCCTCTGTGAAACCCCTTTCATATCGATGCATGAGATCATGAATTGTGCTGAGAGAATTCAACGGCAAACTGTACGACCAGATATCCTGTGATGGAAAAATCCAAATATCTCTTTGGTAGGAAATAAATTCTTTGACGAATCTATCTAGGTACTTTCCTACCCTAATCCAAAGACTATGAGGATATCTCATTTGAAACCAAATCCGGCTCGCAATAGTACGTTGGATTATTCGTGCAGGAACTTCAATATCTGATAGCTTGGATTCCCAACTGGAATTCGAATAGGCAACCAAAAGGTCAAATGAATCTTGGGGCAGAGAACGACATGCCTCCAACATGACGAGATTATATTGGTAAGTTCCCCCGCCGGGCGTTGCATCTAGATAGATACCGACATTTGTCACAGCTTTTTTCCGATAAACGTTACGTACCAAGTATTATCACTTGGGATGTTGCCTGTCAGCCACTCTTCCTCAAGTTCAAAATTCAAATCAGTGTTCCTGAATAAATAGTGAATTTCCGGGGAAAAGAGGTAACGCATTTTGTGAAGTTCATCGATCACCTCTGATGTGTGGTTAACTTTATCATAAAGATCTATGTGAAAATTCACCTCCACAATATTTTCCCTGAGCAGCAGGGTTGGTGTTGCTGTCCGTGTGACGCGAATGGTATTATTTTCCCCTTTTTTTATTCTTTTGGAAGGTCGATCCGTTAGAACCGCTGGACCATACCAACAATCAAAAAGGAATATACCGCCATGGTTTAGAGACTTTTCCACAGTTTTAAAAACTGCCAGCAGGTCCGAATTTGTGGTTTGATAACTCATAACATGAAAAAGCGAGAGTATAATATCAAATTTGGCCTCAGATTCGAAATCACGTATATCTCCAACCTGAAATGACAAACGATCTTTAGTTGATTGATCCAGAGTATCTCTACGCTGATTTGCAATATCTATCATTTGAGGACTTTTATCTATTCCAAGTACATCATATCCTGATTCTGCCAAAATAGATCCATGCACTCCTGTTCCGCAACCTAACTCAAGGATATTCACAGTATTGGCAGAGTAATTTTGTATATGTTGGAGTAAATAATCAGATTCTTCCTGGTAATCCTTGTTCTTATAAAGTACGTCGTAAACCTGGGAGTAGTATTTAAAAGTATTCACTATTAAAAAATTGAGCGTAGCGCCTGAAATACTCTCTCAATCTGATCATCGGTAAGAGTTAAACCACTTGGTAAATAAAATCCTTTCCGGGCGATGTACTCGGCTACAGGATAGGATTCCCCTTTAAATAATCCCATTTTTTTAAATATGGGTTGTTCATGCATCGGCCAGAAAAAGGGTCGAGTACCAATATTTAATGCTTTTAATTTATTCATTGCTGCCTCAGTGTCCAGATCAAGATCGTCGCGGATCACAATCCCGTACACCCAATAAAGATTATCAGCATACTTCGTACTTTCCAAGGGCAGTTGAATTTCCGTAATATTCTTTAGCAGATTTGTATATGTTGATCCTATGTGTTGCTTAATTTTAATAAAACGGTCGATTTGTTCTAGCTGTGCCAATCCTAAGGCAGCCTGAATATTGGTCAGTCTAAAATTCCACCCCAATTCATTGTGACGGAATCGACGTTCTGACTGAAAACAAAGATTTCTATAAAGTCGACATTTTTCTGCAATTTCTTCCGAATTAGTTACTATCATCCCGCCCTCACCTGTAGTAACTAATTTATTGGGATAAAAACTGAACGTACTGATATCACCGAATGAACCACAAGGCAGATCGTTATAGGTTTGTCCATGGGCCTCGGCTGCATCCTCGATTATAAACAGGTTGTTTTCCTCAGCAATACTGA
>JAZGBQ010000094.1:0-2801 GCA_036476435.1 Fidelibacterota bacterium | reverse complement strand
TTTAACGTATACAGAACTAGTCAATATTGGGGAAACAGTCATCCATACATACAAAATGCTAATGCTTTATATTCGTTGATTGAGGCTTATGGGAATTTATTTAAGAGTTTAGGACCCCCGGATTCCGGATGTGATGAATTTTTCTTGTATGTTACTGCTCATGCTGCTGGCGCAGCTATGGAAATCTATGCACCAGATGGACAAGGAAATCGGTTTTACCCTACATATGGTGCTATCTATGACAAATTACTGGAATTCCCGTCTTACATAAAGGTTACAATATTTCTGGATGGTTGTTACACAGGAAATGCGATCTCCCATCATAAAGATGGGAAAATTCCGCAGCTGTGTAAAAAACTTTGTGCATTTACGATTATGACAAGTACAGATGCTAATAAAAGTGCAGTAGCACCTGGTATTGTTTGGGATAGTGGCACCGAGGATTTTATGGAAGGGGCAGACTTAGATCTGGATGGAGATGGAGTTAATGGAGATATACAAGATAGATTTAAAAAAATGGTGGAACAGAATTCTGCTTTGAAACCCACCAATCCACAATTCTATCATTGCCCGGAAGGAGGATCATGGTGTAGTACTGACGGAGCAATTGGGGCTGATGATAGTACTGTAACTGATACAGATGGTGATGGTATTACAGATAGTGAAGATAATTGTTCCGGCACTTCAAATTCAGATCAATCAGATGGAGATAATGATGGAGTAGGTGATGTCTGTGATAACTGTCCAGATACTGCCAATACTGACCAAGCAGATAGTGATGGAAACGGCACTGGAGATGCTTGTGAACCATCCGGTGCGGCTTTTTGTAGTGATCCCCTGTTCATCCCTGCTGACAGTTTCTTTGATGTGTTCTTTAATATAAGCGCTTGTGATGTTTCTACGGACCAGTTATCATTAATACCTGTACTCTGGAGCGGTTTGGGACACCCGCCTCACGAACGACCCTTAAATTGGGTATCTTCATTTGCCACAGGAGCGACTGGACAATTAATGCTAACGCCCGACCAGATTAATCTATTTAATGATTCATGGCCGAGCAGTGGTATGAGCAATCCTCCGGAAGATTTTACTGAAGATTTATTAATTGGAGATGAGGTTTCCTGGTTCTGTGGTCTTAAGCCTGGGCTTGCATTTACTTCAGTTACTGAAAATCCACTGGTATTTATAAATGTCATGCATGCCAACTTACCTGAGAATGACCCAGTCAATTATTATCAATATTCGTTCGTCTTTGACCGTGATGGCAATACTGGTAACAATTATCAACCATCAGCTAGTTATCCCAACGACTTCTACAAAGATACAGATTATTGGGTAGAACTTTACTATGATCCATTTTGGGGTTGGGATATGTCCGTAACGGATGCATCAAATAATTCATTTACTCCTGTTGCATCCGAAGAAATGATTATTTTTGTAAATAACACACTCTTTTTGGTAATCCCAAGGAGTGTATTTTTAGCTCAAAATATTGGTTATCGTATGACAGCGTTCAGACACACAGGTGACTGGGGAATGAATACCGATAATTGGGATGGTGATGTGCAGCCACCGGTTGCAGAAGGTCTTAACTGGATTGATATTGGGAATTAAAAGATAATTCATATTTAACCGTATTTAATCGCATAAAACGGGATACCGGCGGGATACCGGTTTAGTGGGGGGTAGGTCGCCATGGGGCGGGGGTCGAATAACATCCGCATATATCATGCACATATTTTGTCAAATATGGAATTTAGAAGTACATCCCATCTGCGTCAAAAGAACGAGCTGATTAGAATGAAAAGGCTGATATTATGAAGATGTAATCCTTTTTTGCATTTCAATTCGAGTTTTTCAGCATAATTTTCTCTATGCATAATAAACCTGATTTATATCGAACAAGAAGATTTACTCTTATTCTTAGTTTAATTCTAATATCTTATTCTATAGCTGGGGTAACACTTAATGTTGAGAATGGGATTTCTCCTATTGGTATTCCATTAAACATTAGTAATCCTAACTTACTTGGGATTGGTTTAGCAATTGCTTGTATATATGGAATATTCCAATATGGATATTTTTATATAATGATGAGTTTATCGCCAAGGAAAGCACGAAAAAGAGTGTATGAGGGCTTACTTCCTGACGGAACTAATTATAGTAAAACGGACAAAAAATATATTGAAGAAGTACAAAAAGCACTCGATGAATATTTTCCAAGAGTATATAACCAAAAAGAAATTTTGTTTAATGTCGTCCAAGACCCAGAATACTCAGATAAAGGAGTTCCAGAATCAACGAGTCATTTTCTCGCTAAGGATTTTAAAATATCCTGTATTACCAAAGTTTTATATTATATCGAGGATTTATATTTCTATGCTCCAATATGGTTGCCAATAGTTGCAATTACCATGTTTATTTGTACGCTGGTTAATTAGTTAATATCGTTGATTGAAATCACAGATTTTGTAGAAGTCAATTTGATAGAGTTAACCAGCCGCCATTGATTGGATCATTTTCTAAGTTAGTATTGCATCGCACAAAATGGGATACCGGTGGGATACAGATTTAGTAGGGGGGGGCAGGTCGCCCTTGGGGATGGGTCTTTTAAGATTAGCATATGTCCAACACACATTTTTCTATGAATAAGAAATTTGGAAATATATCCCATCTGTGTTCCTATTACTCTTTACCTTATACTAACTTAACAACTCGTTCAAATTTTGTGAGCAAGGTCACAGCTTTTGAGGGTGTCCAATGATGGAAGAAACACGATTTATGCAGAGAAATTCATGTAG
>JAZGBQ010000093.1:0-7186 GCA_036476435.1 Fidelibacterota bacterium | reverse complement strand
CAGGGGCTTTCACTGCCAGGACTCTAAAAGTTCCACGCAGTTTGTTAACCACCAATGTTGCCAGAGCTTCACCTTCAATATCTTCGGCAATAATTAGAACGGATTTGCCAGTCTGTACGACTTTTTCAAGGATCGGCAACAGGTCTTTCATGTTGCTTATTTTTTTATCATGGATAAGGATATAGGGATCTTCCATCTCAGCGTCCATAGAATCAGAATTAGTCACAAAATATGGAGATAAATACCCACGGTCAAACTGCATACCTTCCACCAGTTCAAGGTAAGTTTCAGCGGTTTTACTGTCTTCAACCGTGATAACACCATCCTTACCAACTTTTTCCATGGCTTCGGCTATTTTCTGACCAATTTCCAGGTCCTGATTTGCAGAAATTGTTGCTACCTGAGTTACTTTCTCAAAATCAGATCCAACATCCTTTTTCTGTTTTTTAAGATTTTCCACAATGACAGCTGTTGCTGCATCAATGCCTCTTTTAATGGACATTGGATTCGCACCTGCTGTTACATTCTTAATACCTTCAGCGATGATCGACTGGGCCAGAACGGTGGCAGTTGTCGTACCGTCACCGGCAACATCTGAGGTCTTTGATGCAACCTCGCGGACCATCTGGGCGCCAACATTTTCTAGCCTATTTTCAAGCTCGATCTCTTTAGCAACGGTAACACCATCTTTTGTGATGGTTGGTGCACCAAACTTTTTCTCTAATACTACATTACGTCCTTTTGGTCCTAACGTGACTTTCACAGCATCGGCCAATTTATCAACTCCTGCTTTTAAAGCATTTCGTCCGTCGAGACCATAAGTAATTTCTTTAGCCATTATAATTCCTCCTTACATGATAGCTAATATGTCGCTCTCGCGCATGATTAAATATTCAATTCCATCCACCATAATCTCAGTTCCTGAGTACTTACCATATAAAATCTTATCACCTTTTTTCACCGTCATAGCTATAGTAGTACCGGTATCGCTGGCCTTGCCAGGTCCAATTGCCACAACTGTACCAAACTGTGGTTTCTCCTGTGCAGTATCCGGCAGTATGATACCGCCCTTGGACATTTCATCGGCAGGTGCCGGTTCCACGACTACCCTGTCTGATAGAGGTTTAATCGATAAACTCATGTAGATCTCCTTAATTACTACTTATTAAATTATTTTTTCTTCTAATGTTCATTATCATTAATTAATTAATATGAAATTTCGCAGCACAAAAATTAGAAATATTTTATCATAAAATAAAAGTAGAATTAGCACTTGGCTAATTAAAGTGCTAATCTATTTAATCCGCAGGCTGTCAGCGGCCAGTACTGCCAAAACCACCGCTCCCGCGCTGGCTTTCAGAAAGTTCATTAACCAGTTTGAAATGAATTGACGCACCTGTCATGGAAATAATCTGAAATAGTCGTTCTCCTGGATGTACGGAAAAGGGAGAATTCCGGATATTATCGACGGCGGCAATTATTTCACCCCTGTATCCAGGGTCGATTAATCCGATGGAATTTGCAAGGCGTAAAGGTGTTTTTGATATGCTGGACCTGGGAAGCAGCAGATAGGGTTTTTTTTCCACTGTTTCACAGGAGATCAGTAAATGAATGAAAGCCGTTTCCATCGGCAGTATTGTCTGCTCATGGATAATGAAGAGATCAAGACCAGCATCCCCGTCATGGAAATGGGTATGGTTCTCATATAACCGCTTCACCTCAAGTGAAAATGGTTTAATGAGTAAATGCAGGTTATCCATTATCTTTTGAAATATTGATGTGAATTTTGAGGTCTATATTATTTATAATTCGTTCGAACTGTTCTCATGAATAATTGTACGAATTGGGAATGGAATTACTATTCCTTCCGCTTCATAACGACCGTGCAGCCTTTTGATGAATTCATGCTTTAATGCATGATGATCACCATATTGCTTTGCCTGAAAATAGACCTTTAAATTTATACTTGAATCGCCAAATTCAAAAAAACGTACGATCGGATCAAATCCCTCAACTGCACCGGTAATTTCCTTTTGTACCGCCAGGGCAACCTCATGGGTAATTTTCTCAACGTGCTCTAGGTCACTCGAATATGATACCCCAATCGGTATTCGAACAGAAAACGATGCATCTTCAATATCATAATTCTTGACTATCGCCGCCGATATTCGAGAATTTGGAATCGAGATCACATTATTTGTACGTTCCAGCATTGTGGTGTTACGCCAGGATATATTCGTAATATAACCTCTCGTACCACCGTCAATTTCAACAAAATCACCTGGTTGTACTTTTTTGCTGAGAAGAATGTGAAGACCGCTGAACAAATCGGACAGAGTGTCTTTCAGCGCCAGAGAAATGGCCAGACCACCAATACCCAATGCTGTGAGCATGGGTGTGATGGAAATATTCAGAGATTCCAGTACGATCAGGATCCCGATGGTAATGATTACGATCTTGATCAGATTGGTGAATATTTTTGTGGATGGAAAACCGCGGCCCTGTTTTTTTGACCACTCATCCAGTGCACCAACAAGGAGGTTCTTAACTGCAAAAGTTATCGATAATATAACGGCAATCTGAATAAATCTAGCAATGTAGGTATTGAACGGTTCCACGATCTCAAGACTTTTAAAAGCAACATATAAAGCTGCCAGAGCAATCCAGGGAAGGATTTGAGATTCGACTGCTTTCAGAGCGATATCATCTCCTCGCCATCGGGTTTTTTGAGTAAGGTTCTTCAGCCTAAAATGAATAATTCTTTTAAAAAGCCACCCGATAAGTACACCGGCAGCTAAAATCAACACTGGAATTCCCCAGGTCAAAAAAGTGTTTGTTAATGTTTCTTCCATGGTAATTCGATCGAAGACAAATTAATATTGTCATATTTTTATCAGAATAATGGCTATTATACGATCGTCTTTACTTCAGTAAAACCATTTTCCGAACTTGCGAATTTACACCATTATCAACTCGCACAAAATAAATGCCTGCCGGGGCCTGGTCGCCTGCGGAACTCATTCCATCCCATGTCATCAGATGTTCACCCTTATTCCGATAACTGACTGCATTGTAAAACATTTCTCCGAGAATGTTAAATATCTGGATATAAATATCGCCTTCCCGATCGGTGAAGAACCGGATTGTTGCAGAAGAATTGAACGGATTAGGATAAACCGGATATAATCTGAAGCCAGAGGGAAGCGTGCCAGGTTTTTTATCCAGGTAAATAACATTCTTAAGGATCCATTCGTCTGGATCCAAAATGATTTCCTGAACAGATTTCCCGGCCGGTATTGCAATGGTATACTGCTGCTGATTCCCTGAATGCTGTAACGTGTGAAATATCGCGGTATCATTAAATATAAATTGTAGTTCAATTGGCATTTCGAAAATCGTATTCCCATCCGAGGCCTGATTAATAATCACTTCGACATCGCTGCCGACCTGTTCATAATAGAGCGAGTAGATGGGATAATGTGAACCATAGATCCACTGGTTGAAAAATTTATCCAGGTCAATCCCGGCCACTTCTTCCATGACATCTCGAAAATCTTCTGTCACGGCCGAAGAAAAACGAAAGCGATCCCCATAGGTCTTGAGTCCGGAAAAGAAGAGTGAATCACCTACTACGCCCCTCAGCATATGCAAGACCCAGGCTGCTTTATGGTAAGATAACCCACGGTGGAAAATTGAACTAACACTGGTTGTGTCACTTACATAGATTATGCCGGGGCCAAAATACTTTTTGCTACCCATGATTTGTCGCAGAGATCCTATATCCCCATCACGAATCTCACGCCAGAGCGCATCGCCATATGTTGCAAATCCTTCATTGAGCCATATGTGATGAAAATTCGCGCATGTCACCATATCGCCCCACCACTGGTGCGCTAACTCATGTGCAATCAGTCCTTCAGAATATCCACCCATACTCGAAAGCGTTTGATGTTCCATCCCGCCTCCCCATAGAAACTCAGCATGGCCGTATTTTTCATCAATAAACGGATAATCACCAAAAATATTTGCAAACCCGGAGATCATATCGTTTGTTAGTGAAAAATTCCTTTCTACTGCTTGAAGATGGTCCGGGAATACATAAAAATCCAGACGCATTGAATCCTGGCTGCTATTTACATACCAGTCGTGATAGACTGTATAAGGGTATATTGCCAGGGAAACCAGGTATGTCGCAATTGGATAGCGTTCCTGCCACATGTAGGTATCCCATCTGTTGCTGTCAATAACCTCCGTGTCAACGCGATCAAGAAGACCATTGGATGCAACTATCAGGGGATGTGGAACCTGGATGGTTATGTCAACTGAATCTGCTTTGTCAGCAGGTGTATCCTTACAGGGCCACCAATCGCGTGCCCCGTACGGTTCACTTAGCGTCCCGATCATAGGAGCATCAGCGTATTGACCAAACATGAATGAACCGAATCCGGATAGTGCAGGTTGACCTGAATAATGAATAATAACTTCCCTGGTCTCTCCCATAGCCATCGGTGTATCCAGAGTTATTGACAATAAATTATTGTTATGTGTGTGATTTAATGAGACATCACTCTGAGCAGTGATCTGATGTACTGCCAGCCCATCGTTAAGGTCAATATCAATCTTTGATAGATCATTTATCAGTGCTGTGAATACAATACCTACCGAGCCGGTTATATGCTCATCCGCAACTAGGATTTTTAAATTCAGATCATAAAATTTTACATCGAAATCCCGCTGGTTCCCTCGCATTCTATTAAATGAATTTACCGATTTATAGGCAATCTTTGCGGTTGAACACGACCATTCCCCAGTGATTTCCTGCTGCGACAAAACCGTCGTCGCAAAAAGAAAAATTAATAGAATTAAACGCATCACTTTCTTCGTACTCATTTCAATATAATATGTTAAACGTGCGAATCATAAATAGTTTCGCATGAAAATAGTTTTGGACAGGTCGAAAAACAAAGTTAATTAGGTTAATCATTCAGTCGCTGATTACTCTGGGTCACGTCTGTTAAATATCCATATGAGTAAGATCCCAACCAAATAAATTCATTTTAATCCGAAGATTTGAAAATTCGTTTGTAACCTTTAAATTATTTCAACAATTATAACTGAGGAGATAAAATGAATAGTAAAAAGATGCTATTTGCCTGGATAGGTGGATTCGTTATCATGTTTCTGCTAAGCTACATTTGGTATAACCTCATAATAGCGGATTACAATGCAGTGCAATACGCCGGAGTTCTGAAAGAAACAGTCGGTATGGGCAATATCACTGTTGGATATTTGGTTGTGGCTTTTTTACTAGCCTACATCTATCCAAAGGGATATTCAGGAGGATCTCCAGGCAGCGAAGGATTACGTTTTGGTTTGGTAATGGGTCTGCTGTATACCTTACCCGCCGCTTTCATCAATGCCGGTGCGTTTGGATTTCCGTTCACGGCACAGATCGTTGGTGCAGCTTATCATACTGTAGAAGTGATCGCAGGTTCACTGGTGATCGCAAAAATCTATGGTGAGATCAAATAAGACCGTTAGTTCTAATTAAATAAATAGTTCAGCAAAAATCCACTTTGGCAACGGATCATTTTTTTCTTTATGTATGCCAGAGTTGCCGGTCCAGACTGCGATACTGGATCGCCTCACTAATATGGACCGTCTGTAAAGAGGATTCATTTGCAATATCCGCGATTGTGCGAGCTACTTTTAAGATCCGATCATATGCCCGTGCCGAGAGACCAAGTTTTTCCATGGCATTTTTAAGCAATGTTGAAGCGGCTTGGTCCAGCTGACAATATTTCCTTAGTTCCTTGGACTCCATCTGAGCATTTGTGTAAAGCTGACGGGTGGATTCAAATCTTTTCAATTGAATATCCCGAGCTTTCTGCGTCCGGTTCCTTATCGCTTCGGAAGCTTCGCCGGATTCCTTTTTTTCAAGCATTGAAAAGGAAATACTCGGTACTTCAATATGAATGTCAATTCTGTCCATGAGCGGTCCTGAAATCCGACTCATGTATTTTTGGATTGCCATAGAGGAACAGGTACAAACATGAGCACGGTCTGTGGCATATCCACACGGACATGGATTCATGGCGGCAATTAACATAAATCGAGCCGGATAGCTTAACGACATGCTGGCACGGGAGATGGTCACTGTTCCATCTTCCAGGGGCTGCCGCATAACTTCAAGTACGTTCTTTTTGAATTCCGGAAGTTCATCCAGGAACAGCACACCGTTGTGGGCAAGACTGACCTCTCCGGGTCTAGGAATTGTGCCGCCGCCAATGAGGCCGGCATCGCTAATAGTATGATGAGGTGATCGGAACGGCCGGGTAGCTATCAACCCGTGCTTATCCGGCAAAAGTTCGGCAATAGAATGAATCTTCGTTGATTCCAATGACTCATCGATACTTAATTCCGGTAATATCGTCGGTAATCTTTTAGACAGCATGGTTTTCCCGCTTCCAGGAGGACCGATCATTATTACATTGTGACTCCCAGCCGCAGCAACTTCAAGCGCTCTTTTTACCTGCTCTTGACCCTTAACATCTATAAAATCAATTGGATATTGTTTATTTTGTTTAAATAATTCCCGGGGATTACCCCGCCTGGATGTAGCGACTGATTGTCCGTTCAACAAATTAACAACTTCTTTGAGGGATTGAACTCCTGCCACACTAATACCCTCGATCACACTAGCTTCCTGGATGTTTTGATGAGGAACAACGACGCCTTTCATCCCTTTTTCACGCGCACACATTGTTATTGGGAGTACTCCTTTGACAGGACGTAAAGACCCGTCCAGCGCCAGCTCCCCCAGGAGAATCAATTTTTCCAGATAGGTGGAGTTCACAACCCCAGCAGCCGATAGGATACCAATGGCGATGGGCAGGTCAAAAGCGGCTCCTTCTTTACGGATATCAGCTGGGGCAAGATTAATAGTGACATGTTTCCTTGGAAATGTGTAACCACTGTTAGATATTGCGGCCTGAACCCGTTCCTTGCTTTCTCTTACCGCGCCCTCTGGAAGTCCCACGGTCACAAATTTTGGAAGTTGAACTCCCGACAAATGCGCCTCTACTTCCACAATATAGGCATCGATCCCCAGGATGGCGCTGCTGAGTACCTTACTCGTCATTTATATTATGGACCGAAAATAATTCCCTTGATGATTAGCCAGGGA
>JAZGBQ010000092.1:0-4568 GCA_036476435.1 Fidelibacterota bacterium | reverse complement strand
TTCTTTGAGTAACAGGAGTTATATGGTCTGCTCGGTCATACATAAATTTTGCAAGTCTTTTACCCCACCGCATAAGGATGTGACCTTCTTCAAATAATCCTGTTTCGATCCCAATATCAGGCCATATATCTCTAATATCAAAAATCCACGGCGTCCTTCTTAACTTGCTGATAATCCAACCTGAAATCCCTATGAAAAGTGGAGGAGAACTGGCAATAACAACATCAAATCGCCCTTTTAACTGAAGACCCGTGATAATTGATGAGATCATAAATGAAAGGTTATTTAATATTCTATTTATTTTTGATTTATATGACGAGGCATATATCCAAGTTCTTACTACACGTACTCCATCTATGTACTCATTTTGCGTTAACCTTCGCTTATATCCAGGATAAATTTTACCGCTCGGATAATTTGGGAATCCTGTTAACACAGTAACATTATTACCAAATCTTACGAGCCATTTTGATAAACCACTAGTTCTCGCGGAGGCACCGCCCATTTCCGGTGGATAGAAATGAGTTAAAAACAGGATTCTCTTCACTACATACCTACATTTACAGGGAATCTAAGCGAAGTGAAAGTGTGCATAAGGATCGAATGCCGGTGTGCGCCGAATCAAAAGCAATTAAGGTTCCTTTTCGATTCCATCGCGGATGCAGATCACATCGAATATCACCAGTAAAATTCAATGGCGAGCGCACAACTGCAATATTATATCTTTTTTTCTTTTTCATATCGTATAGTATTAATAACTGCCTACGTCTCCGATCAGGATAAGTATCTGTTACAAAAGTATCGCCACTTGGTGAAAACTGAGGATGACCATCACTTGTGAAATCATTCCGACCTATAATTTCCGATTTTCCCGTGTTATCATTCAACAGGTAATAGTGATCCTTCGTTTCTTTCTTAAAGGCATAAACCAGTAAACTCTTTGTATCTCTCCAAGCACAATGAGTCACCACACCTGAAAAATTATGTAGTTTTACATTCATTCCATTTAAGTCGGAAGTAAAAAGGCGGGTCCAAGTCTGTCCGTTAGAATTTAACCAGCGATGATAAAATGCAAATCGTTTTCCATCTGGAGAAAAGAGGCAATGTGAAAAATAATGATAATTACTCCCAGATTCATAATTAGCATCAAACTTTGCAATATCTTGTATTGAAAACATCATCTTGTGTTTATTTTCTTTAAGATCCATTAGAATCAAACCGCTGTCTTTTGGCATCGGTGCATCCATACTGTCTTCTTCTCCAAACGCATATCCGTATGCCGGAGCTGCTTTTCTGAGACGGTTAAAGCTGTGACTCAACATGTAATGTCCATCGGGGCTAACTCCAGCCACAGGAAAAGGTAGTTCTTTTACTAACTTACCATCTCTTTCAACAATCTTTGCAACATGTAATCCATTATGAATATAATTAAAAATTATTTGATCTTTTTTTCCTATCCACTGCAGCATGGATCCAGTTTGCCAGTTTAATGCATTTGTCTTTGCAATACTTTGAAAAGTGCTTTGATTTCTTTCTGTGAAATACCCAATTTCAGCTTCATCTTCCTTTTCAGGTAGTCGTCCGTCAAATGAACATTTATGCGCAAGTAAATATTTATCATCGTGAGACCACGGACATTTATCGTGAAAACCGAAAAAATAATTTTGACGTATAGTTATCGGATATGTACTTCTTAAATCTTTTGAAGGAAATATGGAAAAAATCCGTTGATATGTCGCCACAATACGATGTTTTAATTTTGGTTGAAAGCGAACAAGATCATATATCATTTTTTCAAATTTATTCATACAACAATATTACTGATCTTTTCTCCGGTATAACGAGTGACATTATTTCATAGTAAACAGCATTTGAGAAAAAATAATGTTTGTCAAACTTTGAATTAACAATTCAAAGTTATAGTAAGACGGTTATCAATAATTGATGATTATCAGAAACGGTCAAGCAGCTGAAACATTGTTCTTGTTACGTTAATCGATTGAGAAAATGGAATTGGTAAGCTGGTTTTATTACTGATTGCATCCATGAAGGTTTGCAAACTATTAGCATGACCTTTATTTTGTTTCCATGAAGATTGCTTCCGAAAATTTTTCCACCCATACCCACGTAGAGATCTAAAGTTATCAAATATTAGTACTTTACCTTCTGTGAATATCTCCAATTTTTCTTTCGAATATGATTTATGTCCATTCACAAAATATTGAATGGTACCAATAGATCCATTCTCAAAATATAAATTGATAACTCCATTATCGTGTAATCCGTACTGTGACACACCAGCCTTGCTAAAAGTAGAATTCATATCTGCAATTTTTGAATCAGCTAAATACAATAATAAATCCACAAAATGACAGGCTTCCCCGATAATTCTGCCACCACCAACTTGTGGATCGTGTACCCAATGATCGGCCGGAATATGACCGGCATTGATTGTGTAGATAAAATTCTTTTCTGCCGGCACTTGAGCAATCAATGATTTAATCTTTTTCACCATTGGGGCAAATCGTCTATTAAAACCAACCATGATAAATGGATTCTCGTGAGTGTTAACAGTTTTTTCTATTTCCTCCAATTGTGAAGGATTTATGGCAAGAGGTTTTTCGCAATACACATTTTTTCCTGCTTCAATGCCTTTTATCGCTAATTCGGAATGAGAATCATGGCGAGTCGTAATTATAACTGTATTTATCTCATTGTTTGAGAATATGTCATCTATATCTGAAGTAAACGAATTAAAACCATATTTCTTACCAAGTACCGCAGCATTGACACCACTTTTTGAGGCAATTGAAATTAGTTCTGGTCCTCTAGGCATATTTTTTATGGTTGGGAGAAGCGTGCTCGCGGTGTAATTGCCCGCACCGATAATTGCTAACTTTACAGTTCCATTAGATCTTGATTGAACAATTTCTTCAATATTTTGGATATTCGATCCAAAACGCACTGATTCTTTAGTCCCTGGATATTCTAAAATGATTCCAAGCGCATTCTCACTAGTCAGTACTCGATCATAGGCTTTCGACATTTCATGAATCGGAAAACGGTAAGAAATCAGTGAATCGACATCCAATTTTCTATCTTTTAATAATCCCATCACTGTTTCAAAATTCCTCTGTTCTGTCCATCTTACAAAACCAACGGGATAATCAATCCCATTTTGTTCATATTGATGGTCATAACGACCAGGACCATAGGAGCATGACACCTGGAAAGTCAATTCCTTTTCGTAGAAATCTGCTCTGTTTAATTCCAGCCCAATAACACCAACTAAAATTATCCGTCCTCTTTTGCGGCACATTTTCGCGCTATTGTGTACAATGTCATTACTTTTCGCACTGGCAGCAATTAGCACTCCATCAGCTCCAATATCCTGAGTATAATAATTGATTCTATCAACAATATCTTTTCCAGTTGTAGCATCGATAGCATGAGCCCCAAACTGTTCAGCCAAGTTCAATTTATTTTGATCGTAATCTATCCCAATTACATTGCATCCATTGGCCTTGAGAATCTGCACAGAAAGTAATCCAACCAGACCTAATCCAAATACCACAATAGTCTCACCCATTTCTGGTTTAAGCAGTCTAACACCCTGCAAAGCAATTGAACCCAAAATGGTAAATGCAGCTTGTTCAAATTCCACGTTTTCCGGTATTTTAGCACATAAATTTTGCGGAACAGAAACCACCTCCGCGTGGTAACCATTTGATATAACTCTTTGACCAACTTCGAAACCAGATACTCCATTGCCAACACCGATTACAATACCGGCATTACAATAACCTAGAGGTAATGGATTTTCTAATTTTGTTTTAACAGCTTTTAAAGACGAATATAAACCATCGGTTTTTATTTTATCGATTACTTGTTTCACTTTATCCGGCTGCTGGCGTGCTTTATTTAGCCAACTCGCTTTGCCAAATTCAAGCAGCATTTTCTCTGTACCTTTTGAAACTAAACTCGCTGCCGTTTGAATAAGTAAATGACCTGCTTGAATTTTGGGGGTCGGGACTTCAATAAGCTGTACCTTACCGGTCTTTAAGTTTTGTAAAATTTGTTTCATGTTTTGTAAAAATTTGTTTCGATTTGACTAGTTAATCCAGTATTAATTCTCCAGTTTAAAACTAATTTTACTAAAATACATACATTCATTGAATAAATTCCTCTAAGTAATTAATCATTCGCTTATCCCAAATATGAAATCTGTTTATCTCATTCCTCGCACAATTACCTACTTCGATTTGCTCCTATTTATTATTTGCTACCAATTTCATAATATGGATTAAATCACTGGAATTAAATGGATCATATAAATATCCATTTTTTCGGTTATTAATTATCTGACCAATTTGATCATAATTAGTTATTGGAAATAATACTTATTAAAGATTATACAGTTCATAGATATATTGAGTATTGCTATTACCCGATTCAATTATTCCTGCATTTTCCTCTTTTAAAACATTATTGATCGCAGACTCAAATTCCTCCCTAACATTGAATGTAAATAGGGCTGTACCACCTGGTCGAAATGAAGAATTAGAAGC
>JAZGBQ010000091.1:0-2069 GCA_036476435.1 Fidelibacterota bacterium | reverse complement strand
TGTTAAGAATGCCGAATTAGGTGCTTATGACGAGGAGACTAAATCATATAAAAAAAATACATTCTCTAATACACTGGAGCTTGTGTCATTTATGGGAAATATTACAATTAAAGACGGCGAACCATTCCTTCATGCCCATGTTGTGCTTGGGGATCAGAATTCGGAATTGGTAGGCGGACACCTGTTTGAAATGACAGTAGCCGCGGTAGGTGAATTTATATTAGAAAAAATTAATACTGATCTAAAGCGGTCAGTGGATTTGGATATTGGGATTGCAACCTGGGATTTGGACTAAAAATTCCACTTATTTAGGAGCGAACCATTATGAGCAGGAGGAGTATTCATACAAATTTGGCACCGGAAGCGATTGGTCCCTATAGCCAGGCAATTATTTCTAATAGATTGATATTCACCGCCGGTCAGATTCCACTTGATCCAATGACAGGAAAAATGGTTGAGGGAGATTTCAAGATGAGGGTCAATCAGGTTCTACGTAATCTAAATGCAATTCTAAGCAGTGCCAGCACAGATTTGAACCATGCTGTAAAAATGACCGTATTCCTGACGGATCTTTCAAAATTCTCTTTGGTCAATGAAGTTTTCGATGAACGTTTTGCCGCTAGTGATCCACCCGCAAGATCAGTGGTAGAGGTAGCAGCATTACCACTTGAAGCGGATATTGAAATTGAGTGTATCGCAACCGTTGGAAGTGATTGATGGCAGTTGGAAAAAAATACCTGCTAATTGTGAATCCTGCGGCAGGCAATGGAAAAACTATGAAATTCTTACCAAAAGTAGAGCAGATCTTGCGGAAAAATAATGTCAGGTATGAATTTCATTTTACTCAGGCACCAATGCATGCCGCTGAATTGGTCAAGGAACTTTATAAAGATTTTGACATTGTTGTCTCCGTCGGCGGAGATGGAACAATAAATGAGATCATCAACGGCGTACCTAACTTTGATCTTACTTTTGGGATGATACCCATCGGAACTGGAAACGATTTTGCCAGAAGCTGCAGCATTCCTTATAATTCTATCGAAGAATCAATTCGGATCTTATTAGCAAATGATATCAAAAATATAGATGTTGGGGAGGTAAACGGGAGAAAATTTGTTAATGTCATGGGGCTTGGATTCGAAGGACGGTCGAATGAGGTTGGAATGAAACTCAATTTCATAAAAGGAACCCTAAAATATTTACTGGCCATTGGATATAATCTGATTACCTATAAAAGAATTCCTATGAAAATCTCGTTTGATGACGTCACGTTGGAAGGAAAAACATATTTAATAAGCATCGGTAATGGCTGGAACGTGGGAGGTGGGTTGAAATTGACACCGAAGGCTAAGCTGGATGACGGCCTTTTAGACATATGCTATATAAAGAAAATCACCCGTCGAAGGGTGATCGCAAATTTCAACAGACTCATTAACGGTACACTTGGAGAATTAGATGAGATCACTATGTATCATGCGAAAAATATCCTGGTGGAAAGTAGTCAAATGATTCCACTCCATCTCGATGGTGAAGCTCTGCCAGGAGATAGATATCGATTGGAAATAAACCTACACCCAAAGGCTCAGCCAGTGATTGGGAACTGGTCGGGAGATATGCGTTTTGCCGATTAAAATTCTTTTTATACTTTGTATTTTTGTCGCTTCAGGAACGAGCCAGGATTCCGATACCCTCAAAGCAAAGTCCCCAAAAAAAGCAACGATGGCCGCAGCCCTTATACCAGGTGGCGGACAGGTCTATAATGGAAAATATTTGAAAGGCGCCGTCATTTTTGGACTAGAATCACTGGCGCTTTATAGTTTTTATGATAATAACCAAAAATACAACAATTGGGATGAAACCTATCCCCTCAGACAACAGCGTTATTTGGAAAAACGAAATAAATATGCATGGTGGGCTGTATTTATTTACATTTACGGCTTGCTTGATGCCATGGTTGATGCACATTTAATGACTTTTGATGATAAAATGGATGAAGATATCGGAATGACAACGCAGGATGATTCTATCAATGTAGAATTTAAAGAAGAACAGGTGAAAGAAGATGAAAA
>JAZGBQ010000090.1:0-16809 GCA_036476435.1 Fidelibacterota bacterium | reverse complement strand
TTGGCTTATTGAAAAGCATTATTTGGATGATGAAGAATTCGCTCGAATCTTCGCCCGAGATAAAATAAAACTTAAGAAAATAGGCCCGTTTGCATTACGCTCCGAATTGAATGTTCATCATATTGATCCGGAAATAATTGAACGCACAATTGAAGAAATTTATAACCGGTTTCCGATTAAAGAACTAATAAACGGACATGTTGCTAAAATTAAAAAATCATCGGAATTGTCTACAAAAATTAAACAGCGATTAATCTCCACCTTGAGAAGGAAGGGTTTCTCTTGGGATCAAATACAGGATGCTCTGATTATTCATGAGAATTAGCGCGTTCAATTCGTAATATTTTATCATAAAAATGAAAGATTTCTCTTCAATATTTACTCCTGATGATATTCAATTTATCGAAAGCAGTTCTGATGAACCTGTTTCGAGTTTTGTTATAAAATTCATTGGACTCGCCGTATCCGAACAGGTTATCAACAGAGAATATTATAACACACTTCGTCATTTTGACATGCAGGAAAAAAGGACGATATCGTCTATAATCCCCTTTGATATGGACAGTGAGATTATCGTGGCAACCGATATTGTACAACTTTCCAGAAATTCCTTTAGATCATCAAATCCATATTCGTCAATTAGGCAGCTCCTTATCCGTGGAGCAACACCTGTCAGTGATGTTAGAGAACTTTGTTATATGAATTCTGATAAGTTAACAGCTGAAATTCTTAGCAATATTCAAAAACAACAAAGGGCATTGGCAAAAACATTTTCATTCTCTTCATGGCACTGTTCATTCAAAAAGAATCAATCGGTTTCTATTCCCATAGTTTATGCCACGTCGATTGGGATGAGACCAGCATTTAGACCCATAGATACGAAAACGATCTATGCGCCATTAAAGATAGTTCGGTTATCGTTTGGAAGTAACAAAGCAAGTACGAAAAGAGATCGATCAATTCATACATTTTCAAAATGGTTGATGAATCAATCCCTTACCTCCGAACCTGTATTTGTGGATCAGCAAGGATTACTGCCGGGTCTCATCAAATTAATGTGTCATAATAATACCGGATGCAGAATTCACATCGAGGTTCCTCAAAATAAAGCAATCAACTGGTTTGGGCCTAAATCGACTCATGGTTGTCTCGTATTAGCCAGTTCTAACCAAACCACAGGTATCTTAGAAGCGGCAAACCGTTCAGATTTTTCCGGAGAATGTATTGGAGACATTACCAGCAATCATTTATGTTCGTTTATTTTTCATGAGGGTAAAAAAATTGAAATTCCATTGGAAATATTTCATCATTT
The DNA here is from genome assembly GCA_036476435.1 of Fidelibacterota bacterium. Classification (GTDB taxonomy): domain Bacteria; phylum Fidelibacterota; class Marinisomatia; order Marinisomatales; family JAHJCW01; genus JAZGBQ01. The sequence continues at coordinate 15,497 of JAZGBQ010000090.1, read as the reverse complement.
CCATAAACATCACATTGGATATGACGCACCTACTCCAATTGTAAAGAGAACAGAAACCACGCCCAAGCTAAAGCTTCGCAAATCATATAATCCCGTATTAATAAAAATCCTTCAAAATTGTGACCTCGATTTATACAACGCAATTGTTCAGGTGGATAGCAAGGTGCACCAGTTTTCAGCAGATAAATCGATTAAATCCATTGATAATGACGCAACTTCTGAATCAATCTTTGCTGTTGTCGCCGACAGTACATATTTTATCCGGAAGGATTCGCGATTGGGTGGTCAAATTGCAGTAGCCAATGTATTACGTCAACTTGCATGTGCCGGATGCAATCCACGAAGCGTAATTCTTAACAATGTTTTGCCGCGCACGAAAGGTACTACACTAAATAAGATTCAAGAGAAGGGTATGGCAGTTCTGATGGGTCAGGACGAAACTATTCGACAATTCAACATTCAAATTTCGGGACGGTTGGTTTACTGCAACGATAAGGAGTTTGACCAACATATCGTCGCAATTGGTACCAAATCCAAGTCGCGAAATATCATGACGGAAAATTTTAAGAATCACGGTGATTTTATTTCCATCCTCGGAAGTCACAGGGGAGAACTGGGAGGTAGTTTATTCTCAGATCTTTACTTAAAGGGTAATCCACAAACTGTCCCGTCAACAGATCTGGGTATGGAAAGACGCTTGCACGACGTTCTGCTGCAAGGAATCAAAGGCGGACTCATAAAATCAGCAACTAATGTGAGTCAAGGTGGACTTGCGCTAGCCATTGCACGATCTTTAATTAGATCGGCCGATGGGGTCGGAGCAAGGATATTTCTATCCAGGAAACTAACTAATGAGGAATTGTTATTCGGTGAAACCCAAGGTCTGATCGTGATATCAATAGGGGAAAAAGATATCATGGAATTTGAGCGGATCTGTATGCGTGTAGGAATGCCTTCTACTACGATCGGTCGAGTGACTGATACTGGGAAATATACTTTCAACGATTTATTAAGTATCAATGTCAAAATGTTACGTTAAGATTGTCACTCAGTTAAAGTACAGCCCAGTTAATATTATTTTTTGAGAAAAATATTTAACATTGTTTCACAAATTATTAAGATATTTGTATCAGAAGTGGAGTATTCCTGGTTCTGATGCACTTGTATGAAACATCGAAAATTCGAATTCTTTAACTGGAATGAATTATTTTTACAAATACAGGGGTATCAAATGAAACAAAAAATCAAGTCAACAATCATATCTGCAGTCATTTTTTCCTCTGTATTCTTTTACGGCTGCCAGTCAAAAGATGTACGCAGTAATGCACAGGAAGATGAAAAATTCGTACTAGTTATTCATGGCGGGGCGGGTACTATATTAAAAAAGAATATGACTCCCGAGAAGGAAACTGCCTACATTCAAAAAATGACTGAAGCGCTGAACAACGGTCACACCATCCTGGCAAACGGAGGTTCCAGTCTCGATGCTGTGGAAAGTGTCATCATGATGATGGAAGATTCACCATTATTTAATGCCGGTAAAGGTGCGGTTTTCACCCATGAAGGAACTAATGAACTGGATGCTTCCATCATGGATGGAGTAACGCTTAATGCAGGTGCGGTTGCTGCTGTCAAACATATTAAAAATCCTATTAAACTATCCCGTGCTGTAATGGAGCGGTCACCCCACGTGATACTTGCCGGAACCGGAGCTGAAACATTTGCTCAGGAAGAGGGATTTCAACTACAGCCGGAAGAATATTTTTATACGAAAAGAAGATGGGACTCCCTTCAAAAAGCATTGGGTAATGTGGGGGAAACATCCGGAATCATCACAGATGAAATTTCGGTTTATTCTACTGTAGGAGCAGTAGCTTTGGATAAACATGGAAATCTGGCTGCAGGAACCAGCACAGGCGGGATGACGAATAAACGTTTTGGAAGAATAGGGGATTCCCCCATTATCGGGGCAGGGACTTATGCTAATAACAAAACTTGTGCAGTATCTGGAACGGGGCACGGAGAGTATTTCATTCGCGGTAATGTGGCCTATGATATTTCGGCGATGATGGAATATGGTGGAAAGTCACTTAAAGAATCGGTGAAAGATGTGATTCAATATAAACTTATCGAACTGGGTGGTACTGGCGGCGTCATCGCCGTGGATAAAAACGGAAATATAGCCATGGAGTTCAATACTGAAGGTATGTACCGCGGTTGGGTCAGGAATGATGAAACACCGCAAGTGTTAATCTATGGAAATGATTGACTAATTGGATATAAGAGAAATCCCCTGTTTTCTCAAATCATCAATGACCGGGCTGGTATATTTAACAAGTTCACGATGTAAATTCGGATTGGAAGCAAGAATATGGAGGTCATCGGGCGTACAGGGATTCCCATCCATTCCGGTAACTATTCCACCGGCTTCACTTATGATTAATACTCCTGCCGCAGAATCCCATGGATGAAGATCGAATTCCCAGAATCCATCGGCAAAACCTGCCGCAACATGACATAGGTCGATCGCTGCAGCACCCAATCTCCTGACACCTTGAGTGAGATCGACCAGTAATTTGAATAAACCCATATTAGCTTCCCATTTTTCTCCATGCTGGTAACCGAAACCGGTAACAAGCAGTGCATCTTGAAGTTGACCAACCGTTGATACCTTAATTTTTTCACCATTGCAAACGGCTCCTTCATCCTTGACTGCAACATACAGATTTTGTGATGGTAATTCACCTACAACACCAACGATTGGCAGGCCCTTATAGAGAACACCAACCGATACACCAAAAGAGGGATAGCGATGGACAAAATTTGTAGTTCCGTCGAGTGGATCGATTATCCAGGAATACGGCGAGGAAGAATGGATCGCACCGGATTCTTCCGCCAAGATTCCATGGTCTGGGAATTTGGATTGAATGGTATTAATAATTAATCTTTCGGAAGCATGATCCGTATCCGTTACAAGATCTGTGGATCCTTTGTAGCTTATCTTCCTTGGCTGATTGTATGCATCCATGATCAGTCTTGATGCATTTACAACAGCTTTAACAGCAGTCAATTTAATAAGGTCATTCATAAAACTCTTAATGACCGATCAGAGATTATTTTTTCAGCTTGTATGGGATATGTTCCTTTGAAAAATATTCCTTGGTCATCTTCTTCAATTGAGTGGAAAGTAAGATCAATGCCAATAAATTCGGAATTGTCATGAATCCCAGCGCCGCATCGCCAAAAGCCCAAATTGCCTCCAGTTCTGCGATTCCTCCGATGAATACAAAGAGAACAAAGACCCATTTGTAAGGAAGAACGGCCTTTTGTCCAAACAGGTATACCGCCGAGCGATCACCATAGAAAGACCAACTGATCGCGGTGGAGATGGCAAATAGTATAACGGAAATCGTAACAATTTTATCACCGTAGCCAAAAAGCCAAGCCAGGCCTTCTTTAAAAGCGAAAGAAGTCAGTAAACTGCTGTTATAAAGCTGACCCACAAAATCAGGGTCAATCCTATTTAAATAGAATGCTGTATGATGCCAGGCGTCCGTTGTGATAATTACCAGACCAGTCAGGGAACATATCACAATCGTATCAATGAAAGGTCCAAGCATTGCAACTGATCCTTCACGTACAGGATATTTTGTCTTGGCCGTAGAGTGGGCGATTGCTGCACTGCCTTGTCCGGCTTCGTTAGAATACAATCCGCGCTTCACTCCCCAAAGCATCGTATTCATGATAACGAGAAATGTGCCTCCGCCAATGCCTGCTATTTCTGCTGGAGGATTAAACGCCATCTTGAATACCAATCCAATGCTGCTGCCGATCTCTCCGAAATTTGAAGTAAGGATAAGACCGGCAGAGATGACGTAAACCAAAGCCATAATAGGTGCGAGAAATCCTGTAACATGGCCAATTCTCTTGATACCCCCTATGATCACCAATGCTACGATTACAGCCATTACAATACCATTAAGCGCTTGTTGGATCGATAATGAAAATCCTTCCCATAATACGTGTTTTAAAGTGAGAAAATGCTCTGATCCAAGGATTTGTGTTGCTTCCGAATATAACTGATCAGATACCGTGAAAGACTGGATTGCGTTACCTGTCGCAAATGAACAGATCACAGCAAATACTGCAAAAGAAACCGCTAACCATCGCCAGCTTCTTCCCAGACCATTCTCTATTGTATACATGGGTCCACCGGCGGTATTTCCAAGTTCGTCCATTTCTCGATATTTAAGAGACAGGGTGCTTTCTGCATATTTAAGCGTTGTTCCAAAAAATGCTGTTACCCACATCCAAAATAAAGCTCCGGGCCCGCCATAGTATAAAGCTGTGGCAACGCCAGCAATATTTCCGATTCCAACAGTAGCGGACAATGCTGTAGCAAGAGCTCTAAAATGATTTAAATCTCCTTCATCTTCAGGATTATCATATATGCCGCGTGTAACTTGAACGCCATGCCAAAAATATCTTATTTGCGGCCACCCCAGTTTGATAGTAGTGAAGATACCAGTGCCCACAAGCGTGAGTACCATTAATGGAACTGCTCTTTTTGAAGGAAACGTCCATACGGCGTCAAAAAACTCCATCCCATAGGCATAGATTAAAAAAAGAATTATTGAAAAACCGATAATACCAGCGATGGATCGTTTCATTTCTCACCTATTTAAATTTATTGAGTATGAAGTACAAAGTTTACATGAACCTGTAGATATCGTGAAAGTGGAATTAATTTCTATTTCCATGTAAACCATGAACAATTTGTATATTCGATAATTCATTATTTGAAAGACTTTACTGTATTTGGATTATATTGTGCTGAAACATTTTAAAGAAATACCTTTCATTTACCTGGCGTCTTCTTATATAGGGGGATTATTGACAGGATATATTTTTCCCTTTCCATTGATCGCTTTCATTTTCCTTCTTGTCATACTGGTTATATTATGGCTTCAGCACTCACACGAGGGATTCCTTATAGTAATTTTAATCTCCTGTTGGGGATATGGTTGGTCTACCAAATCCATTTTAACAGTTTCTACATTAACAAAGTTTGAAAATGCTGCCGGTTTGCACGGAAAAAAGATCGAGATCAGGGGAACAATTGTCGATAATAAAATTATTAACGGCCGATTAAATCTGACAATAAAGCCTGAGAGCACTGACCATACATTAAAAGACCATTTCAATTATTTCGTTGTAATCGACACGCTGAGCTTAGGATATCATACAGATATTGGTGATACGATTTATGGGCAGGGAATATTTGAAATAATAAAGGGGCCTCGAAATCCTGGAGGTTTTGATTTTCAATCTTATTACTCAAGGAAAAATATATTCGGACGAGTGCGAATAAAGGATTCTCATCAGCTTCAGATTATGAGATCGAAATCGTTAAAGCCGATGCAAATGATCGGCCTCATTCAAAAAGGTATAAAGAACACCTTTGAATTGATCCTGGAACATGAACCGTCCGCAATGCTGTCAGCACTAATTTTAGGAGACCGAAACGATTTGGATCCTGAGCTTATAAATGCTTTCACAATTTCAGGTGTCGTCCATGTTCTTGCAGTTTCAGGTTTACATGTTGGTTATGTCTTAATAGTGTTATTTATAGTTGTAAAAATAATTAGGATTCCCTGGGGTTGGAACCGATACTTTATAGTTGCCGGATTGTTCATATTTGTATTGATTTCTGGCAGCAAACCGAGCGTCATCAGGGCTAGTACAATGGCAGCATTATATATCCTTGCCCCGGTTTTTAACAGAAAGGCTAATCCTTGGAATATAATATCAGCGACTGGATTTCTTATGCTGATCGCAAATCCATTGTCACTTGAAGACATTGGATTTCAGTTGAGTTTTACCGCCGTGATATCCATCATGTTTTTCCATCGTTTTATAACCTTGAAAATGCCAAATGTTATTCAGCCGTCAGCAATTTCAAACCGGCCAGTTCGATATCTGTGGAGTTTATTTTTAGTCTCTATATCAGCTCAATTAGGTACATTACCTCTCATTGCTTATCATTTTCACCAAATAAATATTCTTGCCGGGTTTTCCAATCTTATAATAGTTCCACTAATAGGATTATTTTTAGCTCTTGGATTTATAATAATTTTCCTTGGCTGGTTCCCCCTTATTGGGTATTCGATCGGCCAAACAGAGTGGGCTTTGTATAAGATTATTTACCATGTTAGTAATATATCCGCAGGGATCCCTTGGGCTTCAGTTAAACTGCCGGAAATAGGTTTACAATTCATCCTCTATTTCATCGTAGTGCTTGGGATAATTTTTGTTTACATGAACTCAAAAAGAAAAGAATTAGGGTTAATACTCTTTTGTTTAACTGTGAATATATTCATCTGGAATTGGGCAGTTGAGAAACGAGGCGTTGATATTGTATTTCTCGATGTTGGCCAGGGGGACGCAACAATTGTACGATTCCCGAACGGTAAATCAATGTTAATCGATTCCGGCCCTGCCAATCCATGGTACGACACCGGTGAAAAAGTTATCCTTCCGGCAGCAAAATATTTAGGGATAAAAAGGTTCAACTGGCTCGTATTAAGTCATCCTCATAACGATCACGTTGGAGGTGCTGTGTCCATAATTGAGTCGATACCCGTGGATACAGTGATCGATACTTACAGCTCATTTCAATCGTCAACGTATAAATATCTTAAAAGCCAGATCACGAAAAAAGGAATCAGTTATAAAAAAGTAACCGCTGGTGAAACAAACAGTTTTGGTCAAAATACTTTTATTCAGATACTCGCACCCGATACATCCTGGTCGAAGCATCAATTAAACGTAAATAACAGCAGTATCGTACTTAAACTATTCTATGGGGAGAAATCATTTATATTCATGGGCGACCTGGAGCAGGATGGCGAAAGTGAACTGCTTCGTTCTGAACAATATTTGAAATCCGATCTTATCAAGGTTGGACATCATGGTTCTATCACCAGTTCATCGAAACCGCTGATTAATGCCATCCAACCAGATTTTGCTGTTATATCGTTAGGCAACAAAAATAAATTTGGGCATCCATCAACAATAATACTCAATCGTTATCGTGAACAAAACGTGAATGTGTTTAGAACAGACGAACAAGGTGCTGCCTGGTTTTTTTCAGATGGAAAGAACGTGGAGGTAATAGAATGGAAATAATTGCCGGCGTTGATGAAGCTGGGAGGGGACCATTAGCAGGACCGGTTGCAGCTGCAGCTGTAATATTACCGGAAAACCATGCTTTGGAAGGATTGCGAGATTCAAAGAAATTAACACCGAAAAGACGAGAGGAACTGTACGATCAGATTCAGGCATCTGCCTCCGCGATCGGTATTGGCATGGTCCACGAGGCGGATATTGATAAGATCAATATTTTAAATGCCACCCATAAGTCTATGCAACAGGCTTTAGGACGACTAAAAATAAGACCGGATATAGCACTGATAGATGGCTATGAACTGCCCAATCAGATCATTAAAAATAAAGGGATAATAAAAGGCGATAGCCAGGTGGATGAGATAATGGCTGCATCGATCATTGCAAAGGTGACCAGAGATCGCTTAATGTTACAATACGATCGTGTATTTCCGGATTACGGATTTGCCAAACATAAAGGCTATGGTACTCAGTTACACATGGAAGTATTGAGGTCAAATAAGGCGACACCGATACACCGAAAAACGTTTAAACCAGTCGCAGAAAATATTCCATCGCTTTCTTGGTTGAGAAAAAAACGCCTGGTAGGAACTGTTGGGGAGCAATTGGCTGCCTGCCATTTAATTCGCAGGAATTATGAGTTAATAAAACTGAATGAATATTGTCGTCCTTACGGGGAAATTGATATTATTGCTGTTCATGATAATACCCTGGTATTTGCCGAAGTTAAAACTCACTCGCGGGAACAATCCTTCACGCCGGAAATAAAAGTTGATGAGACCAAATTGAAGAAACTGGAAGATGCAATTAGTGTCTATCTAATTAAAAATGAATATAATGGAAATATCCGGCTTGATGTATTATCTGTCTTACTTGGAAAAGGGCGAGCAGATATCCGTCATTACAAAGGTATTGAAATTTCCTAGACAAACTAATTAGAAAACATATATATATTAAGAATAAATTAATTTCATCAACTACATAGGAATATCGGATGAAACAAAAATCTACAAAAATTATGCATGAAGTAAAATCCTGGGGTACCCTGATTGTGATCGCCCTTTTATTAAAAGTAACGATAATCGAAGCCTATATTGTTCCAACAGGCAGCATGGAGAATACAATCATGACCGGTGACTTTCTCGTTGGTAATCGTTTTGTATATGGGATGCGAACACCGGATTGGATCGGAATACCTTATACTGATATTGGATTTTCAATCCCGTATATTCGATTCCCGGAGTTCAAGGAACCTAAACAAGGCGACGTTTTGATCTTCAAATATCCCCGAGACACTTTCCATAAATATGTGAAACGGTGTATTGCAACACCAGGTGATTCACTTGAAATACTGGCGAGGCGGGTTTTTGTGAACGGTATCGAATATCCGCTCAGTCCAAACGGTAAATTCCTGGGACAGATGCTTCTTGCCGATTACCAGCAGCCTGACCTGTTTCTTCCTGAACAAGGCAATAAGGACTATTTTAAAGCTATTCGAATTCCTGAAGCGGGTGATACGATTCGAATTGATGAAAATACAAATTGGCGGTTGGTTCTTCCCATCATGATGATGGATGGTCATAAGGCCACGCTTGAAAGTAGCCAGGTTGAATATACCTTTACGCTTGCAGATCCTCATGATAAATTTCGCAGGAAGGAAGATAAGGCCGTTTATCTTGATTATTTTCCAAACGGAGCACTGATTACGCCATGGTCATCATCAATTAAAAATGAAGATTTTCAATTTCTATATATTGATGGAAATCCTGCCAGTGATCTGCATACCTATACTGTTGATCAAGATTATTACTGGGCTATGGGTGATAATCGGGACGATAGTCTGGATTCCAGGTATTGGGGTTTCGTTCCGGAATCATACATCCTGGGAGAAGCACTTTTTGTCTATTTTTCCTTAAATCTTGATACCTGGTTACCAAGGTTGGACCGGATATTCACTATGATTGAATAACGGCCTGTATTTGAATCTTCTAAAATTCGGTAATTAGTTGATCAAAAATTGACGTGATGGGGAATTAATACACAAATTCATGTTCAAATTCTATAAAACTTTGGCTAAGTTACCGACATCATGGGGATTGACTTTGATAAGGAAGAAAGTCGGGCTCAATATTTAAATCAGAAGCTGGACGGCCTTCTCAGTGAAATAAATAACTATTATGGAAAAGTTCTCCTTGATGAGTTAACTTTTCGCCTGGAAAAAACCCTCAGTGATTTTAATGCTGAGGTTCAAGTGTTGTTTGATAAATTAAAGGAAAATGCAGAGGATCAAGGGAAAATACTCAAACGCCTGAAGGAATCTGAGAAGAAATAAGATTCCCAAAATTCTGTTTTTTTGTAAGAGATAATTTTGTTTGGTAATTAACTACTAGAGGGACCAATGAGCTTAAAAGATAAAGTGATATTTGTGATCATCGTCCTATTGATCGCTGGCGGCGGTTATGTACAGTGGAATTATACTCAGGTTATGGATCGTATGGACGGAATAGATAAAAAACAATTCACTCATGTCGATGAAGTGAATCAAGAGTTCCGTGAGGATTTAAGACGGCTGGATCTACAATTCATTGGAAGGGGTAAACACCTGCAAAAAGCGCAAAAGGACATAATTGCCAATGAGAACAGGATCGTAGCATTAACAGATTCGCTGGCGCGTTTAATCGATGACCTGTCATATGAACTAAATGAGTTTGTCCGCGAAACTGACCGAGAGTTCACAACACTGACCAGTGATCTTGGTGATCTGGAAGATAATGTTGATGGTGAGCGCCGACGGAACACCCGCAGATTCTCAGACATTGAACAAACTGTAACTAATCTGCAAAACAGTCTCAAAGAGATCGAAAATCTAAATGTTATTATTAAAGCAAAGGAAAAACAGGAATAATCCTGTTATAATCAAGATATTTAATCGGTTGATATTGAATAATAAAAAAGCGACATGTAAGTCGCTTTTTTATTCCCTGTACCGAGGGTCGGGCTCGAACCGACACGGGGTTGCCCCCACTGGTGTTTGAGACCAGCGCGTCTACCAATTCCGCCACCCCGGCAATTGAATGTGAAAAAAGCCGGAAGAAAATAGAGGCTACTAAAAATTATTGTCAATATATTTGATGAATTAAAATGAGGGGAGTTAAGATGACTTATTCTACAATTCCAAGCATGTTTGTTGAGACCATAAAAAAGTATGCTGATAAAAGCGCCTATTTCGAATTAATTAACGGAGAATGGAAAGAATATACATTCTCAGATGTCGGTGATCTTGTCGAGAAGTTTAGTGCCGGATTAGCCAGTCTTGGAATAAAAAAGAATGATAAAATTGCCATCCAATCAACTAATTGTCCGCGATGGGCAATCAGTGATTATGCAATTACCGGTCTGGGAGCAGTCACTGTTACGGTCTATCCAACATTAATTTCTCCCCAAATACAATACATCCTTGACGATTCGGATACCCAATTTGTCATCACACAGGATCAATCTCAAACAGACAAAGTCCTCAAATTCATTAAAGATAGCCCTGGTTTGAGAGGTATCATTGCCATGGATGATACCCATGATCCTGATTCTCAAATATATGGTTTCCAGCATGTGCTCGATCTTGGTGAGAAAAACATAGCTGACAATAAATTCTCATTTAGCGAGTCTGCAGAAACAGCTCAACCTGATGATCTTTTAACCATTATTTATACCAGCGGAACCACCGGAAATCCAAAAGGCGTAATGCTTACGCATAAAAATCTTGTATCCAATGTAATTGCCGGCCAGGCAGCAATACATTTCGGAAGTGATGATACTTTTCTTTCGTTTTTACCTTTAAGTCATTCTTTCGAGCGCATGGCGGGCCATTTCACCGCTTTTTCCCTGGGGGCAACAACTTATTATGCTGAGAGCATAGATACTGTTGCTGAAAACATGGTTGATGTTGGTCCAACGATCATGATTTCAGTCCCTCGTTTTTTCGAGAAAGTTAATGCCCGGGTAATTGATAAGGTTAGTAATGACCCGGCCCTTCGCCAGAAGATATTTTGGTGGGCTATCGGTGTAGGAAAAAAATGCGCGCCCTATTTACAGTCAAACCGCAAACCTTCAGGATTTTTGGGATTTAAATTCAAAATTGCTGACAAACTTGTATTCTCCAAGTTAAAGGCACGGGTCGGTGGTAATTTGCGTTTCTTCGTCTCCGGAGGAGCTCCGCTTTCAAAAGAAGTAGGTGAGTTCTTTGCATCTGCGAATATCCCCATTATTGAAGGGTATGGTTTAACCGAGACGAGTCCGGTTATCACTGCGAATCGTGAAGAATTATATAAGTTTGGCACAGTTGGCGCTGCCGTAGATGGTGTTGAAGTCAAAATTGCAAAAGATGGAGAAATCCTTTGCCGTGGCGATAATGTCATGAAAGGATACTACAATAATCCTGAAGCTACAAAAGAGGTCCTTGATGAAGATGGTTGGTTCTACACCGGTGATATTGGTGAGTTTGATGAAGATGGATACTTAAAAATTACGGATAGGAAAAAGAGTATTCTCGTGACTTCCGGGGGAAAGAACATTGCTCCGGCACCGCTTGAAATTGCACTTACTTCTTCAAAATATATCGAACAATCTTTAGTGATTGGCGATCGGAGAAATTTCATTTCAGCACTGATTGTTCCTTCCTTTGAGGTTCTTGAAGAGTGGGCTCTTTCTAATAACATTGATTTCGGTGGTAACAGGCAGACTCTTTGTGATCATCCAAAAGTAATGGAACTGTATAATAAAGAACTGGAATCCACAATGGAGCGATTCTCTCATTATGAGCGAGTGAAGAAATGCAGTTTACTTGCAAAAGAATGGACCATCGAAAGTGGTGAGACCACCCCAAAATTATCAGTAAAAAGGAAAGTCGTCGAGGATAACTACGCAAGTATCATTGATGCAATGTATACCTCCTAATATCCGATATTCCGCACAATCATATGAATATAACAGTTTTAGGGTGTGGTTCCTGGGGTGGAACGATATCCCAATATCTTGTTTCCAGGGGATTCAAAGTCAAAACATGGCATAAATTTACCGATGAAGTAAAAGAAATGCTTGCCACTCGCCGGCACAATCTCATTACCGACCTTGAACTAGATGAATCCCTGATTATCACAACCGATCTGACAAAAGCGCTGGCAGATTCAAATATTATTATTGTTGCAGTCCCGTCCCATATTGTCCGTGAAATTATTACCGAAGTTGATCCACTATTGCCGGATGGTACAATCATTGTTAACCTCGCCAAAGGTATCGAAAATGATTCCCTGCAGACCATGAGCCAGGTGATCGCTGATTCCAGTTCAATCTCTGTGGATAATATTGTTTCGCTATATGGTCCCAGTCATGCGGAAGAAGTAGCAAAACAAATGCCAACCACCCTGGTTTCAGCCTGTCCGAATATTGACACGGCAAAAAAGATCCAATCAATATTCTCGTCATCTACACTGAGAGTTTACACAAATATTGATATCTTGGGAGTAGAGCTTGGGGGATCCTTGAAAAACATCATAGCAATTGCTGCTGGTATCTGCGATGGAATTGGATTTGGGGATAATACCAAAGCAGCACTGTTAACACGGGGGCTTACGGAAATTTCGCGATTGGGTGTTAAGATGGGCGCGGATCCGGAAACGTTTTTTGGACTAAGCGGAATTGGTGATCTCATCGCCACATGTTTAAGCCTTCACAGTCGTAATCGTTACGTTGGTGAAGAAATCGGTAAAGGCAGGAAACTGGATGACATACTGGCCGGAATGAAAATGGTAGCGGAAGGGGTCAAAACCACTATTTCAGTAAGGCAATTAAGGGAAAAATTTGGTGTTTCAATGCCAATATCTCGTGCAATTGACAGGGTACTGTTCTTTGATGAGAATCCGAATAAAGCGGTAACAAGCCTGATGACCCGAGATTTGCGTGACGAAAAATCAATTTAGTTGTTTCATTCTTCCAGTATATATTTAAAATGTACTAATTTTTAAGCCGCCCTTGTAGTTCAACGGATAGAACAAATCCCTCCTAAGGATTAGATGTAGGTTCGATTCCTTCCAAGGGCACAACAGGAGATGAATAAATGTTAAAACCAAAGAAAAAGATTACAAAGAAAGAGAGCAAAAAAGATCCATTTCTTGAAACCCTTTATAATTTTCGAGTCAACCTGGAAAAGAATCGCTCACCTTACATGCGAGGATTCATCGGAGTTGTTGCTGTTTTTGTCGTTGTGCTTTTCTTAAATAACCGGAATAATAGGATCATAACCGATTCTACGACTTTGCTGGGGGAGGCACTGGTGTCTTATGAGATCGGTGATCTGGAAAATGCACTTTTTCAATTTGAACAGTTGACTGATGTATATGGAAAAAATAAAAACGGTAAAATGGGATATTACTATCTTGGAAAAATAAATTTCGACAGATTGGAATTTGAATCGGCGGAGCAATATTTAACTGATTTTGTTGACCGGAGTGATCATCCCATATTATTGAACCCGGCCTACACGATGCTGTCTGACATTGCCGTTAAGGATGATGACCTGGCAAAAGGAGTGGCATATTTGCGCCAAGCCGTAAAAAACAGTTCGCATAATGAAGTGATGTTTCAAACTCAGCTAAGATTAGCGGAACTTTTAATTGACAGTGATAATGAAAGCGAAGCGGCTGAATTGGTAACCGAAATATTAGAATCTGGTGATTTAACATATAAAATCAAGCAATATGCTGAGGAGGTTTCAGGCCGTTTAATCGATTAATTTTCGACGATAAATAGTCTTGAAAAAGACAATTAAACCCGATAAATTTCGGGTCTGAAAGTGGGTTGACAAGCCCACTTTTCGTTTGTCTCGGAAATTTGTTATGAGAGATTTGATTGAAAAAATAAAAGATGTTGTCGGCACCGATGTTCATGTCCTTGATTTGAAGGAGAATGTACGGAATAGTTTTATTCGCGTTACCATTGATACCGAGGAGGAACCAGTAACGATTGACCTTGTTGCGAAGGTCACAAGGTCAATACAGGATTCCTCCGTTCTCAATGATTTTTATCCTGAAGGCTCGCGGTTGGAAGTCACATCGCCAGGGATTGGGGCTAATCTGAGTCATCCATTTCAATTTCGGAAAAATATCGGACGACATTTCAAATTACTCGTAGATAGTGATGAGGGAGAGCAAAAGGTCAGAGGAAAGTTGATTGACGTTACAGATCATGGAATAAGTCTTCACTTAAATGATGTGAATGAACCTACAGATTATCCATTTGAGATTATTAAGAAAGCAAAAGTTGTTGTTTCATTCAGTTAAAAGTTTGGAGTCGTTTTGATCAATCGAGAATTAATTGAAGTTTTTTCGGAAATCGCACGAGAAAAAAATGTCGAGCGTTCGGAACTTGGAACGATTGTCGAGCAATTATTTTTGCATATTATCGAAAAACAGAACGGGGACTCGTCTAACTGCAGTGTGATCGTGAATATTGACAAGGGCGAAATCGAAATTTATGCTGAAAAGGTCATAGTTGACGTTGTTGAAGATCCAAATTTGGAAATCACCCTTGAGGATGCACTAAAAAAGGAACCGGATCTTACAGATATCCAGGTAGATGATACGTTTGTCGAAGTTATTGATCCTCGAATTTTTGGAAGAAGGCTGATTGCTCATGCTAAACAATTCTTCTCTCAAAGAATCATGGATGTTGAACGCCAGTATATTTACGAGGATTATTCACAAAGAGTAGGGGAAATCGTCATTGGAGTTGTTCACCAAATTCAGAGAGATAATGTTTTTGTAAACATCGAACACGCTGAACTGCGTATGCCTAAAAGGGAACAGATCGCTACAGAAAGATATCGGCGTGGTGATACGGTTAGAGCTATCATCAAATCTGTTGAAGTAACAGCTAAAGGACCGGATATAATAATCTCACGGAGTGATAATCATTTCATTTTTAAGTTATTTGAGATGGAAGTCCCGGAAATTGAAGATGGTATCATCGATATAAAAAAGATCGTACGTCAGCCCGGAGAACGGGCTAAGATTATCGTACAATCGCATGACCGGCGGATTGATGCCGTGGGGGCCTGTGTTGGAATGCGCGGAAGCCGAATCCAGGCGATAGTACGTGAGTTGAATAATGAAAAGATTGATATCGTGAATTTCAGTGAGCGTCCGGAAATCCTCATTTCCAGGGCTCTTTCTCCCGCTAAGCCGGTAAACTTGTATATCGACGATGAACGTAAATATTGCATAGCCCTTTTTAACGAAGACGAATTGGATGCTGCAATC
>JAZGBQ010000009.1:0-7163 GCA_036476435.1 Fidelibacterota bacterium | reverse complement strand
TTTTTGTTTTGGTTATGTTTGATCAAAATTATTATGTCACCAAAATTGAATTCCGAAATATTTGTTTTAAATTAGATCAAAGAATTGTTGTTTAATTCTGATCTTCCTTGGAGGTAAAATGGTTGATGAAAAACGCTCCGTCTGGGGCTCGGCTATGTACGACTGGGCAAATTCCGCTTTCACAACTACGGTAATGTCCGGTTTTTTTCCGCTATTTTTTAAAAGATACTGGGCAAATCCTGATAATCCCAGTGAAAGCACTTTTTACCTTGGACTCGCAAATTCAATAGCGTCGATCGTAGTCGCAGCGCTCGCTCCGTTCCTGGGAGCAATAGCGGATCGCGGCACTGCAAAGAAAAAATTTCTTATGACATTCGCATTTTTGGGAATAATAATGACCGGGTGTTTATGGATGGTGGCCCAGGGTGATTGGAAGATGGCCATAATATTATACGTAGTAGCTACCATAGGATTTTCAGGGGGAAATATTTTCTATGATTCTTTACTGCCAGGAGTAGCTTCCAGGAAAAAAGTAAATTTTGTTTCCTCACTGGGATTCGGATTAGGCTATATCGGGGGAGGACTGCTATTTTTGTTAAACGTACTAATGTTCCAGATGCCGGAAATGTTTGGTATTGCCGACGGTGCGACAGCGATCAGGATTTCCTTTCTATCGGTAGCAATTTGGTGGGCGGTATTTAGTATACCTATCTGGCTGTGGGTAGATGAACCCAAGATTTATGAGAAGGTTGGGATAATGGAAGCTGTCGGACTAGGATGGCAGCAATTGTTACATACACTCCAAGATATCAAGAGTCTGAAGATCGTTGGATTATTTCTACTTGCATATTGGTTCTATATTGATGGGGTTGATACGATCGTAAGAATGGCAGTTGATTATGGAGCAACTTTGGGATTTCCCGATAGCTCACTCATTTTGGCATTGCTAATGGTTCAGTTTATTGCGTTTCCATGCGCATTGTTGTTCAGCTGGTATGCCTCTAAGATCGGGACTAAACAGGCAATCATGACCGGTATAATAGGATACGGTATTATAACTTTTCTCGGATATTTCATGACAGAAGTCTGGCATTTTTATACGTTAGCTGCTATGATCGGATTATTTCAGGGCGGGATCCAGGCCCTCAGTCGAAGTTTGTATACACGAATTATTCCGGCAAATAAATCTGCCGAATTTTTTGGATTTTATAATATGCTTGGCAAGTTCGCTGCAGTAATCGGTCCATTTATGATGGGCACAATTACACTGGTGACCGGGAATATCCGCTTAGGCATCCTGTCAATCCTGGTTTTATTCCTGATCGGTGGAGTTTTATTATTAAAAGTGAATATAAAAGAGGGCGAAAAGATAGCTCTCAGATTAGCAGAATAAAAGCCATAGAAATATTTGAAAAAGAGGGGGTAAATAATACTCCCTCTTTTGCATTATTTCATCTTTTTATCAGAGGAAAGTGGATTCCGTTTTTCTTGTTGAGAATCCGTAATCTCCGTAATTTTCAGGGTAAAAAAAGCACCACTATTTCAGGCCTCAATCTTAAATATTTAATCCTATCAAGTTAATGATCACCGGAGGAACAAATCGTGAGTATCAAAATTTATAGTCCAAGTACAGAAACTTCTCAAAAGGCTTGGGTTTCAAGTTTGGATCAATATTATAGAATGTATAAGAGATCAATAAATCATCCAGATGAATTCTGGTCTGATGTCGCTGAAAGGATCACCTGGTACAAGAAATGGGATAAAGTTCGTTCATATGATTTTGGATCGGCCGACATAAAATTCTTTGAGGGGGCAAAGTTAAATGTTAGTTATAATTGTCTTGACCGGCACGTCGAAAATGGCTTTGGCGACCATGTCGCTCTAATTTGGGAAGGTAATAACCCTGAAGAAGACAAAGAATATACTTACTCCGAACTACTTGGAGACGTTTCAAGATTTGCAAACGTTCTAAAAAACAATGGGATCCAGAAGGGGGATCGCATTTGCATATATATGCAGATGATTCCTGAATTAACTGTCGCAATGCTGGCTTGTGCAAGGATCGGGGCTGTGCATTCCATAGTTTTCGGAGCGTTTTCATCCGATTCGTTAAGAGATCGGATCAATGATTCAAATTGTAGAATTCTAATAACCCAGGATACTGGTGTAAGGGGAGTAAAAAAGACAATTCCAATGAAGGTGAATGCTGATAAAGCTATCATGGAAACATCTTCAATTGAAAAAGTGATCGTAGTAAAAAGAACTGGTGAAGAAATATCTATGAACCAGGGTCAGGACCTGTGGTGGCATGAGGAGATGGGAAAAGCAACTGCCGATTGTACTCCAGTAGAGGTGGATGCTGAAGATCCCCTGTTCATCTTATACACATCCGGTTCGACAGGGAAACCGAAAGGAGTCCTTCATACGACTGCCGGATACCTCGTTTTCGCCAGTTACAGTCACGAACTCATTTTTGATTATCACGAAGGTGATATCTATTGGTGTACAGCGGATATTGGTTGGATCACCGGTCATTCATATATTGTATACGGTCCTCTTGCTAATCGTGCGACTACGGTAATGTTCGAAGGTGTGCCAAACTACCCTGACTTTGGACGTTTTTGGAGCATAGTTGACAAACACAAGATTAACATTTTCTATACGGCTCCAACTGCCCTCAGGGCTTTAATGAAAGAAGGTGATAGTTGGGTTCATGATCATGATCTTGCGAGTCTTCGTCTATTGGGTACCGTTGGTGAACCTATTAAGGAACCAGAATGGAATTGGTATTACAATGTTGTTGGCAAACAGCGTTGTCCAATCGTTGATACCTGGTGGCAAACAGAAACAGGTGGTATTTTAATTACTCCTTTACCAGGTGCGACTCCGCTTAAAGCTGGATCTGCCACCTTACCTTTCTTGGGTATTGATCCTGTATTACTAAGTGATGATGGAGTAGAGCTTGAGGGTAATGATGTTTCCGGTCTATTGGCCATTAAATCAGCCTGGCCGGGTATTATGAGAACGGTATACGGAGATCATGAACGATTCAAACATACATATTTCGCAAAGTACCCGGGGTATTTTTTCACAGGTGATGGTGCTCGTCGTGATGAGGATGGATATTACTGGATCACAGGTCGCGTAGACGATGTATTGAATGTTTCCGGCCACCGTATCGGAACGGCTGAAGTTGAAGGTGCGATTGGTAAAGCCGATGGTGTTGCAGAAGCTGCGGTTGTTGGATACCCCCATGAAATAAAAGGACAAGGTATTTATGCATATGTCACTCTGATGACAGGTTCGGAACCAAGCGAAAATATTAAACAACGTATCCTTTCATCTGTCACACGTGAAATCGGCCCTCATGCAAAACCCGATAAAATTCAGTTCACTGTGGCTCTGCCGAAAACACGTTCAGGTAAAATAATGCGTAGGATTTTGAGAAAGATCTCAGAAAACGATATAGAGAATCTTGGTGACATCTCAACGCTTGCAGATCCTGGCGTTGTAGATTCCTTGGTTGGTGGAAGAATGTAACTGAGTGCCTAACCTTTTAGAAAACAAAAATTATAACTGGATTCCAGTTGTCACAAGATCAGATCGATTGTCAAGCGTGTTAGGGCCAAAGATTCGATTGAGTAAAGGATCAATTCAAAGTAATTTCCGATCCATTTGATTAGTACAATAATCCATTAAATAGAGGAACAATATGGCATATTTAACCACGATTACAAATACGCGAAAACGGTGGGCGGACGTTGATGCGGATGTACTTGCGCTTGGAATATTTGAAGATAAAACGCTGACTGAAATTGGAAAAAGTGTTGACAATAAATTAGGGGGACAAATAAGCAAAGCTGTAAAAGGAGGGGATATTAAAGGGGAATCGGGTGAAAGCACATTATTGTTTTATGACAAGGGACGAGTCCTGATCGTAGGATTAGGAAAGCGAGATAAATTCAATAATGAGACAATCAGGTTAGCTGGTGGAGCTGTCATAAAAACAGCAATGAGCAAGAAATTTAGCAGCGTCGTAATGGAAGTGTTCGGAAATGAATCAACGCCGGCTTCCTGCCAGGCACTTGCAGAAGGCATAATCCTTGGGAGTTATCAATTCCTTAATTTTAAAACTGACGATGAAGATCAATTTGAAGTTTCTTCGGCAACAGTGCTCGATGCCGATAGCAAAGGATTGTCAAAAGGTGTGAAAATTGCGATTGCTGTATGTTTAGCAAGAGATATTTCGAATAATCCCGGAAATGTTAGCACACCTACATATCTTGCTAAAATTGCCGGTGAAATTGCAAAAGAAGGTAAGATGTCCTTAAAAGTATTTGACCGTGAGGAATTCACAGAAATGGGTATGGGAGGACTTGCTGGTGTAGCGTTAGGAACGGACCAGCCACCCAAATTCATTGTAGTCACCTATAACGGAGGCAGCTCCTCGCAAAAACCGGTTGTCCTGGTTGGAAAGGGACTTACTTTCGATAGTGGTGGAATTTCGATCAAGCCGGCAGCATCGATGGATGAAATGAAATTTGATATGTGTGGTTCCGCTGTGGTTCTCGGTATTTTGAAAGCAGCGGCACTATTAAAACCGAAGGTTAATATTGTTGGAATAATTCCATCAACTGAGAATTTGAGCGGAGGGAAAGCGCTAAAACCTGGTGATATATTAACTGCCTATAATGGAAAGACTATTGAGGTACTTAATACAGACGCAGAGGGACGCCTCATACTTGCTGATGGATTATCTTATGCAAGCAAACATTTTGATCCTGAATTCATATTGGATTTTGCGACCTTGACAGGTGCGGTGGTGATTGCCTTGGGGCATGTTACAACCGGTATTTTAGGCACTGATCCCACCCTAATTGAAAAAATTAAAGCAGCCTCGGAAAGAACGGGTGAGAAAGTGTGGGAATTACCACTCTGGGAAGAATACTCGAAGCACATTAAATCAAAGATCGCCGATATAAAGAACGTGGGTGAAGGTCGACAGGCAGGTACGATTGCTGCCGGAGTATTCCTCAAGGAATTTGTGAAAGAAGGAATTCCCTGGGTTCATTTCGATATTGCAGGAACTGCCTGGGGTGGAAAAGAAAAATCGTATACTTCAAAGAAGAGCGCCACAGGAGCAATAATCCGCCTTGTTTTGGATTTAATTAAGGTTTAGTTGTTTCCGAGATTAATTATTAATACATAACCTCGGATCATTTTCCGGGGTTATTTTATTTGTAACATTTTGGAGGACTTATGGGTGATCATCCCAGTCGTGAGGACGCTAAATCACTCTTATTTGAGTTCACAGAATCCGATTCATTACAGCGGCATGGTTTGGCGGTTGAACAAGTAATGCGAAAATATGCCAAAAAATACCATGAGGATGTGGAGGAGTGGGGTATAACTGGTTTACTCCACGATTTTGATTATGGAAAATATCCTACCATGGAAGAACATCCCTTTGTTGGAAATGAAATTCTTGAGAAAAAAGGTTATAACCTTAATATCCGGACGGCTATTATGGGACACGCTGATTATACCAATGTACCGCGCATTAATCTGATGGCAAAAGTGTTGTTCGCCGTGGATGAATTAACTGGATTTATTTTTGCCGTCACTTATGTTAGACCGTCAAAATCGATTAATGAGGTAAAAGTGAAATCAGTAACAAAAAAATTAAAAGATAAAAGATTTGCTGCAAGTGTCAGTCGGGATGATATCGATCGGGGAATCGAAGAATTAGGCGTTGATAGAAATGAGCATATTCAATTTGTAATTGATGCTTTGAAAGAAAAAGCTGAATTATTAAGACTTGCGGGATCTGTCAGTTTGGAGGACTAACCGGAATCTTAATATAAAAAATATTTCCGTTGGGTTTATTTGGTTTAACGCCAACGAAAGCGTTATGTGCTTCAGCAATTTTTTTGACTATTGCCAATCCCAATCCACGACCTCTATTTTTATTTTTAAGTTGCTTTTTTCTTTCGAAAATTAATTCATAATCCTGTCTATCTATTGAATTACCGAAATCCGCGATGTTTATTGTAATGTGACTTTTTGTCTTTCGTGAAGAGAGAATAATTTTTTTACCGATTGACGCATATTTTATAGCATTGCTGATATAATTTCTAAAAACTTCTGAAATAATTGGATTTGCATTCACGATCAGAGCATCAGGCAACTTGGTAATTAATTCAAGATCAGTCGTTTTAAAGAATGGTGCGTACTCGTTAATGACATTCTTGATGATATGAACAATATCTAATTTCTCAAGCGCGATCGTATCACCTACCGATAACTTGGATAAAGTTGCTGCATTTGAAATTACTTTAAGAAGTCCTTCGCTTGCATTTTGAATGATTTCTAACATTTCATTTGCTGGATCCTCATCGAAAGCGAGGTCAGACATTCCCTTGATCACACCGGCTGGATTCTTCAGATCATGCGTAATAACGTCGAGCAGCATTTCTTTCAGGTCGTTTGTCTCGGCGAGCTCATTTGCCAATTTTCGATGTTTTGCCTCAGATCTAATTAATTCTTCTTCACTTTTTTTACGGCCGATCATCATACCAACTTGACCAGCTACGAATTGAAGTATATTCATATCCTCTTCTGAATAAGAAACGTCTTTGGCGTAGCTTTGAGCTACTAGCACACCAAATGCCCTGCCATCTTTTATAAATGGCACTCCAACCCAATCAACCGGACGTGGTCCTACTAATTCAATCTTATTCTGTTTAAGTAGCCGATCAAAAATTTTAGGTTTGGCATGCATGGGTCTGGCAGTTGAAAGAACATACTCTGTCAGTCCTTTTTTTAATGATTCTGGTTCAGGAGGATCCTCACGCTCATCGACAAAATAGGGGAAGCTTAACAATTCATTTGTATCATCGTACATAGCAATATAGAAATTCTTTGCATTCATTAATTTTAGTATTTCTTCATGAATGATCTCATAAACATCGTACAAATTATCGGTTGTATGAGTAGCCTCTGATATTCTATAAACAGCAGTCTGTATTCGTTCAGCATGTTTTCTCTCTTCAATATTGCGGACGATTGCAAGAATGAACTTCCCTTTTTTCAACTCCAGCAGGTTTAGACTTACTTCTGCGTCAAATGGTTTCTTATCAAAGGTGCAATGACGCCATTCAAAA
>JAZGBQ010000089.1:0-7567 GCA_036476435.1 Fidelibacterota bacterium | reverse complement strand
CTATCGAAAATGCTATGCGAATGATCGAGGGTACTGCAAGAAGTATGGGTATTGAAGTCATTGATTAAAGGTTAAGAAAATGCTAACAAAGAACCAAAAAGCCATACGCGAAAAATTTGATAGAATGCAAGTGTATACCGTTGAAAATGCGGTAAAACTGGTTAAAGAATTAAAATTTTCCAAATTTGATGAATCAGTTGAGGTTGCAATTAATCTGGGAGTTGATCCGCGTCACGCCGATCAAAATATCAGGATAACGACAGGATTACCAAATGGCACTGGTAAAGAAGTTCGTGTATTAGTCATTACGAGTGGCCCTAAGGAAAAGGAAGCTAAAGAAGCCGGGGCTGATTTTGTAGGGAATAAGGATTACTTCGAAAAGATTAAGAGTGGTTGGGATGAGATAGACAAAATAGTCGCTACACCGGATATGATGCCCGAGCTGGGTAAACTGGGTAAGATTCTAGGACCCAAAGGCTTGATGCCGAATCCAAAATCAGGTACGGTGACTATGGATGTGGCCAAAGCGGTGAAAGAACTTAAGGCCGGTAAGATCGAACTCCGTGTTGATAAAACCGGGATTATTCATACTACTTTTGGGAAAACTTCATTTGAAACAGCTGCATTAGTTGATAATCTCAAAACTATTTATCGGACAGTATTGAAAGTCAGGCCTGCATCTGTGAAAGGTCAATATTTGAGAAAAATGACCATTTCTTCAACGATGGGACCCGGGATCAAAATCGATCATGCTGCTATAAGGTGAAGTCATGCCAAGTGAAAAAAATATCCAGAGTGTTCAAGAATTAACTGAAAAATTAAGTAAAGCCAAGTCAATATATTTCACTGATTATCTTGGTCTGAACGTCGAAAATATTACTCAACTAAGAGCAGAGCTATATAAGGAATCAATAGAATTCCATGTGGCAAAAAATAGATTGATTAAACTAGCAGCTGATGAAGTAAAAATTAAGGGGATTGATGAATTCTTAACGGGCCCGACTGCGTTGGCAATAAGCTATGACGAACCCACTGCTCCTGCTCGAGTTCTTAAAAAATTTAAAAAAGACAATGAAAAACCAACTATTAAAGGCATTCTTTTTGAAGGTGAGATTCTAAAGGGCGAAGAATTTAAACGCATTGCAAATCTGCCTTCAAAAAATCAATTAATGGCAACCCTTGCCGCCATGCTAATGAGTCCACTGACAAAATTTGTATCGATGCTGAACTCACCAATGAGCGATTTAGCAGGCGCGTTAAATAGTTTAAAACAAAAGAAATAATAATACAAATAGAGGAGTGTGGTAATGGCCGTGACAAGAGCGGACGTACTGTCCTATTTAGAAAAATCTAACATAGTGGAAATTTCCGAATTAGTGAAAGAGATTGAAGAAAAGTTTGGTGTATCAGCTGCAGCCCCGGTCGCTTTAGCTGCCGCAGCTCCAGCAGTTGCCGCTGACGAAGAAGAAAAATCTGAGTTCAGTGTAGTTTTAACTGAAGCAGGACAAGCGAAAATCAACGTAATAAAAGCAGTACGTACATTAACAGATCTTGGTCTGAAAGAAGCTAAGGAATTGGTGGATTCAGCCCCGAAGCCGATTAAGGAAGGAATTTCAAAGACTGAAGCTGACGAGATGAAAAAAGTACTAGAAGAAGCTGGAGCAACTGTCGAACTCAAATAGTTCCAGTGGAAAATCATATTATATTTCTGTCTTCAAAATCTACTACTGTAAAGGAGGCTTGATTGAAAGCCAAAACACGTTACTCAACTAATAGAGTATCATTCCAAAAGATACCATCAATTGTAGATATCCCGCATTTGCTTGGTGTTCAGATGGATTCTTATAAATTATTTCTTCAAGAAGATACATTTGAGGATGAAAGGCAAAAAATTGGGCTGGAAGAAGTTTTCCAGAATGTATTTCCTATTGAAGATTCTCACAGAAATTATATACTTGAATATAAAAGTTATTACCTGGCTCCGCCTAAATACCGTCCAGACGAATGCATTGAACGTGGCGTCACATATTCTGCTCCATTAAAGGTAAAACTCGTATTGCATATTACAGATGAGGAAAATCGGAATGAATATGCTCAATCGATTGAGCAGGATGTTTATTTCGGAAACATTCCGTATATGACAGAAAAAGGTACGTTTATCATAAATGGTGCCGAGAGGGTGATTGTAACTCAACTTCAGCGCTCTCCGGGAGTATTTTTTGATCAGACAATACACCCCAACGGTACAAAATTATTCCAGGCAAGGATTATTCCAATCCGAGGCTCATGGGTTGATTTTACTACCGATATTAACGACAGCATTTTTGTAATTATCGATCGACGCAGAAAATTCCCCGCAACAATGTTACTCAGAGCACTGGGCTATTCATCTAATTCGGATATTTTCAAAGCGTTTAATTGTATCGTTGACCTTAATCTGAAGAGTAAGAAAGTAAAGCAGTCAGTAGGTGCGACGATCGTCAGTGATGTGGTTGACATGGAAACAGGTGAGATCCTTTATGAAAATGGGACGGAGATTGATCTTAAAGTGCTGGAAGACCTCCAGGGAGCTGGGATAAAGTCAATTGAAATAGTTGATAGCAACAAGAATTTTGATGCCATGATGCTACTTAATACGATCGGTAAGGACCCAACCCATAATACCGAAGAAGCATTGAACGTAGTCTATCAGCTTCTCAGATCCGGCGAACCTCCAAATCTGGAAACAGCTCAAAAATTTATAGAGCGAGTTTTCTTTAGTCCTAAAAAGTATGACCTTGGGCAGGTTGGTAGATATCGTTTAAATCAACAGTTCGGACTAGAAGTCGATGTCGATAGTACCGTTCTAACCATGGATGACATTATAAAAGTTATCCATTTCTTGATTGAAATGCGGAAAGGAGAACGCGGAACAGATGATATTGATCACCTTGGAAATCGTCGTGTGCGAACAGTAGGTGAACAATTGAAAAATCAGTTCAGCACCGCACTTAGCAGGATGATCAGAACCATCCACGACAGAATGAATCTTCGTGAGGCAGAATCAATAACTCCCCAGGACCTGATCAACGCTCGTGTAGTAACAACTGTGATTAACACTTTCTTTGGTACAAGTCAATTATCTCAATTCGGAGACCAGACTAATCCTTTAGCCGAAGTGACGCATAAACGCCGAATATCAGCCTTAGGACCTGGTGGTCTTACTAGAGAGCGCGCAGGTTTTGAAGTACGTGATGTCCATTACACTCACTATGGTAGATTATGCCCGATTGAAACTCCGGAGGGCCCCAATATTGGCCTCATTTCATCCATGGCACTAATGTCACAAATTAACCGTCATGGATTCTTGGAAGCCCCATATAGACGGATTAATCATATAAATCAACGTGCATTCGCTACAGATAAAGTCGATTATCTTTCGGCTGACGATGAAGATCGTGTTAAGATTGCTCAGTCGGATGCAAAATTGAATGACAAGAATCAACTGGTGGATAAAAATATTCGAGTGCGAATTCATGGTGACTTTCCGGTTGTTGAACCGAAAGAGGCCGATTACATGGATGTGGCACCAAATCAAATATTAAGCGTGGCTGCTGCACTGATCCCTTTTGTTGAGCATGATGATGCTAACCGTGCATTAATGGGATCGAATATGCAGCGCCAGGCGGTACCTCTTATGCTCCCAAAAACGCCGATCGTTGGGACTGGAATGGAAACTAAAGTTGCAAAAGATTCTAAAGCCAGTGTGGTGAGTCCAGTCAATGGTGAAGTAATTTATGTTGACAGTGAACGAATCGTTCTCAAAATCCTTGATGTTCCGGAAGAATTGAGTTTAACAACCGGAGATAATCTTGTGGAGATTCCGTTAAGGAAATACGATCGGTCCAATCAGAACACATGTTATAATCAACGTCCCCTTGTCCATGAAGGTCAAAAAGTCAAAAAAGGTCAGATTATTGGAGATGGTGCTTCAACAAACAATGGCGAATTAGCTTTAGGCCAGAATGTTCGCGTGGCGTTCATGCCATGGAGCGGTTATAATTATGAGGACGCGATTGTTATCAGTGAACGGTTGGTAAAGGATGATACATTTACATCGATCCATATCAATGAAATCGAACTTGAAGTACGAGATACTAAGCGCGGTGAGGAAGAATTAACACCGGAAATTCCAAATGTAAGTGAAGAAGCGACCAAAGACCTCGACGAAAACGGCATTGTGCGTGTGGGGGCTATCGTGAGCGAAGGTGACATATTAATTGGTAAGGTGACCCCAAAGGGAGAATCTGATCCGACGCCTGAGGAAAAATTGTTACGCGCTATTTTTGGCGAAAAGGCTGGAGATGTAAAAGATGCCTCGAAGCATGCGTCGCCGGGTATCCAGGGAATTATTATTAAGACCAGTTTATTTGAGAAAAAGAACCGGCAGTCAAAACAACAGGATCGAAAGCTTATTGAAGAAATGCAAAAGTCAGTTCACCAGAGGAAGAAAGAGCTTAAAAAATCAAGAGATAATCTGCTTTTGAATCTTCTGAAAGGACAGACTTCTAACGGTATCAGGGATATCTCTTCTAGCCGGACGATGATTAAAAAGGGCACCAAGCTTACCGAAAAACGGCTCAAGGGATTTGATATGGAATTATTTGCTATGGATCTTCCGTGGGTCGTGGATAATGATGTTTGGAAAAAGATAAAAATTGTCTGGCAATCATTTTGGAAAGAGTGGAAACTCATAGAGAATACTCTTGAAGCAGAAGTTTTTAGGTTGCGTTTGGGTGATGAGCTTCAACCTGGGATTCTCAAGCTTGCAAAAGTTTTCGTTGCAAATAAAAGGAAAATATCCATTGGTGATAAAATGGCTGGTCGGCATGGTAATAAAGGTGTGATCGCGACTATTGTACCAGAGGAAAATATGCCTTTCATGGAAGATGGCACGCCGGTTGATATTGTATTGAACCCGCTGGGTGTTCCCTCACGTATGAATCTGGGGCAGTTGTATGAAACAATGCTGGGATGGGCAGGTGAAATACTTGGACTATTGTACGATACTCCAGTATTTAATGGTGCTACTCCAGACGAAGTTACGGCTGAATTAGAAAAAGCCGGACTGCCAAAAACCGGAAAAACACGACTTATTGATGGCCGTACCGGTGAAAATTTTCATAATGAAGTAACAGTTGGAAATATATATATGATGAAACTCAGCCACATGGTTGACGATAAGATGCATGCTCGCTCAACAGGACCATATTCGCTGGTGACCCAACAACCGCTGGGAGGTAAGGCACAGTTTGGCGGACAACGATTTGGAGAAATGGAAGTATGGGCTCTTGAGGCCTATGGCGCTGCTCATACTCTGCAAGAGATCCTTACAGTTAAATCCGATGATGTTGAAGGGCGATCGAAGGTATATAACGCAATCGTTCGAGGTGAGGATATGCCTGAGCCGGGTGCACCGGAATCATTCAATGTTCTCATTAAGGAGTTACAAGGTCTCGGAATAGATGTAGAATTAGATTAAGGAGTTTATTTTGACTTTCATCCAATCCACAAAAATCGATACAAGTAAGAAATACAAAAGTATAACGATCGGCTTGGCTTCCCCGGAAGGTATCCTGGCAAGATCATACGGTGAAATCCTAAAACCGGAAACCATTAACTACCGGTCCTTTAAACCTGAAAAAGATGGATTGTTTTGCGAAAAGATCTTTGGACCTGTAAAAGATTATGAATGCCACTGTAGTAAGTATAAAGGAATTAGGTATCGAGGAATCATCTGCGATCGTTGTGGTGTAGAGGTTACACGCAAAAAAGTACGCCGTGAACGTATGGGACATATAACCTTGGCAGTACCAGTGGTGCACATATGGTACCTAAAATCCATTCCCAGTAAACTAAGTTATTTAATGGGGCTTAGTACCAAGGAACTGGAACGTGTTATTTATTATGAGATGTACCTGGTTATTGAACCGGGAAAAAGTGGCTGTAATCAATTTGAATTAATTGATGAAGAAAAATGGATGGAACTGGAGCGCGACTACGGTTATAATGCCGTTACTGATGAAGAGCGTGATGAAGACCAGTATTTTTACGCTGTAATGGGTGGTGAAGCATTAAAAGAAGCCCTTCATCGTATAGATCTGGTACAGTTGAAAAAAAACCTAGAGAATACTGTCGAAACGACACGATCAAAGCAGAAAAAGGAAGATGCCCTCAAAAGACTGAAGGTAGTAAAAGAATTTTTACCTTCCACCTACCAGGGAAAAGTGAATAAACCGGAATGGATGGTAGTCTCAGTACTACCGGTGATCCCGCCGGAACTGCGACCACTTGTTCCCCTTGAAGGTGGACGTTTCGCAGCTAGTGATTTAAATGATCTGTATCGCAGGATCATTATTAGAAATAATCGACTTAAGAATCTCATGGAGATTAAAGCACCGGACGTCATATTACGTAATGAAAAACGGATGCTACAGGAAGCTGTAGACGCACTGTTTGATAACAGTCGCCGGAAAACGGCTATTCGCAGCGGAACTCGCCGGCCATTAAAATCATTATCCGATATGTTACGTGGAAAATCTGGAAGATTTCGTCAGAACCTTCTTGGGAAAAGGGTCGATTATTCAGGAAGGTCTGTTATCGTTGTGGGACCCGAATTGCGATTGAGCGAATGTGGGATTCCCAAGGATATGGGACTGGAATTATTCAAGCCACATATGGTTCACGAATTAATGGAACGGGGTTATGCACAAACTCCCCGTGGCGCAAAACTGATGGTTGAAAACCGAGATCCGATTGTTTACAACGTTTTAGAATTTGTGGTTCGTGATCATCCGGTGATGCTGAACCGGGCACCAACCCTGCACCGTTTGGGCATTCAAGCATTCCAACCCGTATTGGTCGACGGAAAAGCAATAAAAATTCACCCGCTGGTCTGTACGGCATTTAATGCTGACTTCGATGGCGATCAGATGGCGGTTCATGTACCTATATCTGCTCAAGCCCAGATGGAAGCACGGATCCTGATGTTGTCCAGCCATAATATTCTCCATCCGGCAAATGGTAAACCTATTGCCATTCCGTCACAAGATATGGTGTTAGGATGTTATTATCTAACGCAGTCGAAAGATGGAGATATTGGAGAGGGAAAAATTTTAGGTTCATTTGAAGAAGTAGCCCTTGCATACGAAAATAAAGCCGTTGGCTTACACGCAAAAATTAATGTTCGACACAAAGGTCAATGGTATAAAGATACAACCGTTGGTCGTGTACTGTTTAACGCAATCATGCCCGATGAGATGGATTATGTAGATGCCGTAATCTCTAAAAAAGTACTTGGTAAAATCGTTAATCAATCATTTTTGATTGCAGGGAATTACAAAACAGTTGAATTTCTGGATAAACTGAAGGATTTGGGATTTTCAACAGCAACTCAAAGTGGAACATCAATTTCAATAAATGACATTTTGATTCCCAGCATGAAATCAGAAATTATTGAAGCCGCTCAAAAAGAAGTTGCCAGCATCCAGGACAAATTTAATCGCCACATCTTAACAGATGGTGAGCG
>JAZGBQ010000088.1:0-2657 GCA_036476435.1 Fidelibacterota bacterium | reverse complement strand
GAATACTCAAGAGGAATTAAAATAGATGGGGATAATAAAATATCCCGGATGGTGTCAACTCGTGAAAGAAACAGAACCATAAAGATAACAATTAATGAACGCGGAGAGTCGATGGTTAGTCTTATCGATACACCAGATAATATAAACGAGAATCAAGCAAGATTACTTAGAAGACGAAAGAAAAGAGTGTTAAAATCTTGGGGATATAGCTAAATAATCCTTAGTCCCTCAGTCTGTCTGATCACACAATTTATAAAAGCGAGGGGATTTCAATGGTAATTATCATTATTTATCAAATCATATTCCTGTTATTATTGACAGGGGCGTACTTCATCGAGCAAATAATATCTTTACCTAATTGGTTTGTCAGTAATGTTTTATTTTATAAATGTTCTATTATTGGTGGTATTGGGGGTGTCCTATATTGCATAAGAGCTGTTTATCATCATAAATCAGTACATGAAGACTGGGATAGTAGATGGTACGTATGGTACTTTCTGAGACCAATAGCGAGCTTAATAAGCGGATTGTTTAGTTGCATATTCTTAAATGCTGGTTTATTGGTATTAAGTGCAACTTCAACTGATGTGTCGGTTGCTTATGGATTTTACGCACTAGCGTTCATTGCAGGTTATAATGTGGATAACTTTTTAAAGAAAATTGAATCCATTGCATTGTCAAAATGGAGCATAAAAAAATCAAGGGCTGGAAGAAATAAACATTAATGTAATTCGAACTTTATTATAATCCCCAACCGCTCAGACGACAACATAAATGGTACGTAACCACCGTTATACTTCGTTCACATGTTCATAATCATTGCATCACTGAGTTCAGTACTAATCCCTGATGACGACTGTATATTATAGTAATATACATTAGTTGTCTAAGTCTAACAATAATCGAAGGTAGGGTACATTTGGGAAGAAACCATACAGCCAGTTCAAAAACGGGTCAGGTACAAAGGTAATTTTAGTGGTGTAAAATTGCATATCTATCCCCAAGTTTATGGGATTAAACTTCTATTAATGTTGAAATTACAGGTTGTGGTTGGATTTAATTGAATGTAATATAGTTTGACCATTAATGATTGTTACACAATGAAAATGACTATACCATTCTGCTACTTACCTAACAGTTTTTGGGAAAGACTGCACCATCCAAGGTTACATACAAATAATCCATTTCAACCTCATCACATTAATTATAATCGATATTCTTTGAGTAAGTCTGAAATGGATAAACTGTATAATCTTCGGTCTAGAAAACAAAGTGATAGAACTATAACTCGATATTCAGTAGATAGTCTCGAGTTATGGGATGACGCAGAAACCACAATAAATTTTTTAAAGCAGCAGCATTATTACTTAGTATATGCCAAACTTCATTCTGATAAGTACCGTGAGAGCATTCTAAATACAGAAAATTCTGATGATGTACTGCTGATTAATCATAAGTCGCTAATAGAATTGGATAACCTTATCAAAAAATATCCTAGTCATCGTTTGATTGCAGAAGCAAAATTGATGCAAGGATTTATAATCGACTATTGCTGGTCTGTTGAATTTAGTAATCAAAGATTACATTCAATTAGCGATGTTACCATTCTACGGAAAGAAGCATTAGAAATTATTGATGCGTCTAACAAATCGATTGGTCAATTCGACTATATATTCAAAAGGAAGGATGATGCTTGGATGGTAAAGTATGGAGGTATCGAAGCCTTCATTAAACACACAGAAGGAATGAACATCTTACACTTTTTGATTAAATACAACAATAAGGATATTCCCATAATGAATCTATCTTTTGCTATGGCAGATAATTCAATTAGTGCGAACAATTACCTTGATGATATGCCAGCAGACAAAATGGAAGACAAAGAATCATTGAGCGTGAATTATTATGGGAGTATGGAACTTGCGGATAAAATGACTGTGAATCAATGTCGTGATAGGTTGAAAGAATTGCAGATCGCTAGAGCTGATGCAAATTCCAAGGGTGATATGATTCGAATTAATGAAATTAATAATGAGGTTGCCAGCCTTAAATTGTATTTAACGAGTGTATTGGGAAAAAGGGGGAATAGTCGAAAAATCAATACCGAGAGTCAGAAAGAAAACAGGCGGATGCAGAGTTTACTCAAAACCGCCAATAATAATATTGGTGAACACATTCCACAACTATCAAAGCACCTTAAATCTTTTGTAAAGATAGGTATGATTTATCGATATACACCTGACAGGGATGTAGACTGGGTGGTTTAGATAAGTTCTATATTAACAGTTTAATAAGGGGGCACGAGTGTGCCCCTTTTCTTTTCTACAGAATCGATCTGTAAAAATACATATCGAATGTGACGCATAGTCTATGAAAGTAAAATAATGAAAGGAGTTAAATATGAATGACTATGCAATACTTGAAAAACTTAATGAAATCGGGATTTTGTTAAAAGGCAAAATCGGCGATCCTTGGATGAATATAAAAGAAGTATGCCGATATTGTTGCTTAAGCGAAAGTACGGTACGTCGTGCGATTCAACGCGGTGAACTAAAGGTATCCCCTTCAACAGGAAGAAATATATTCCGTAAAAGTTGGGTAGATAGATGGCTCAATGGCTAGGCGAAAATTATACTCCATAGAAGCTGAGGAAGATA
>JAZGBQ010000087.1:0-6788 GCA_036476435.1 Fidelibacterota bacterium | reverse complement strand
GGCTCCCGGCCAGCTCGGGAGGATATTTACGACCTTCGATATCAGGGATCTGTGCAGCGGTAAATGCCACAATTTCAACTTGCTTATTATCTCGATACAGTACATTATAATTATGGAAATCGCGTCCTGCAGCCCCCATTATAATTGTTTTTACTCGGTTCATTTATCTATCCTTAATTATTTATTTGACTTTGATAACTTTCGCTTTCAATACAATTACAAAAAGGATATTAGCGGAAACCAAAGTGCTGACGATAGAAAATGATTTTTTTGATGATATTTATCATTTATCGTCCATAAAAGGGTATGAATAATCTATTGATGGTTCAAATGTTTCCTTGATGGTGCGCTGTGACACCCAGCGAAGAAGATTGAATATGGATCCGGCTTTATCATTTGTGCCGGATGCACGTCCACCACCGAAAGGTTGTTGGCCTACAACTGCCCCGGTCGGCTTATCATTAATGTAGAAATTTCCTGCGGCGTGGGTAAGTGCTTCTGTTGCTTCAATAATTCGTTTCCGGTCGTTGGAGAACACACATCCTGTAAGTCCATAAGGGGAAGTTAAATCAACTAATTTTAGTGTTTCATCCCATTTTTTTGGATCATATAAATATATCGTGAGTACCGGGCCGAAGATC
Organism: Fidelibacterota bacterium; assembly: GCA_036476435.1. GTDB lineage: Bacteria > Fidelibacterota > Marinisomatia > Marinisomatales > JAHJCW01 > JAZGBQ01. The sequence continues at coordinate 6,147 of JAZGBQ010000087.1, read as the reverse complement.
TCTTCCACCATAGTTTTAAACGTCGGATTGGTTGTTAAAATGGTTGTTGGTTCGATAAAATATCCCTCGGAATCGTCAGTATTTCCACCACTGATAATTTCCGCATCTTTTGAATTTCGGGCATATTCAATGTATTCCTTGATTTTATTAAACGCCGATTGATCGATCACAGCGTTGAGGAAGTTTGAAAAGTCTAATACATCACCCATTCTAATTGAATTTACCTTATCGAGGTATCCTTCCCTGACATCGCCCCAAATTGAACTGGGGATATATGCTCGCGACATAGCAGAGCATTTTTGTCCTTGATATTCAAATGCTCCGCGAATCATCGCAGTTACCAAACCGTCGATATCAGCGGATTCATGAGCAATACAAAAATCTTTTCCTCCTGTTTCACCGACGATCCTGGGGTAGGAATTATAGGACTGTATATTTTTACCCATCAATTTCCACATATCTTGAAAAACGACCGTGGATCCGGTAAAATGAACACCCGCAAATCTTTTATCTACCATTGCGATAGGTCCGACTTTTGAACCTGTACCCGGAACAAAATTAATCACGCCATCAGGAAGGCCAGCTTCTTTGAACAAGCGCATTAGAAAGTAAGTTGGGTAAACGGCACTTGAAGCTGGTTTCCAAAGGGCTACATTTCCCATTAATACAGGTGCTGTTGGTAAATTACCTGCGATGCTTAAAAAGTTAAAGGGAGTGACAGCCAGAATAAACCCTTCCAAGGGTCTGTGTTCAGTCATATTCCATATACCAGTCGGTGAGATCTGAGGTTGATATTCGTAGATTTCCTGTGCATAGTATGCATTAAAATTATAAAAATCAACTAGTTCACAGGCAGAATCAATCTCAGCTTGAAGAGCATTTTTACTCATATTAAGCATAGTTGCGGCATTTAATTGATACCGGTATTTACCGGCCAGCAGAAAAGCCATTTTCTTCAGGATCGCAACTCTGGATTCCCATGGAATCACGGACCATTCTTTCCAGGCTTTTTGCGATGATTCCACCGCCATTTTAATTTCCTTTTCTCCTGCGATGTGGTATTTCCCAAGTATATGTTTATGATTGTGAGGCATGATGCAGTTAACTGTATTACCTGTACGAATTTCTTTTCCGTCAATGACAAGAGGAATTTCTATTTCTGTAGATCGGAGTTCAGTTAACGCATTTTTTAATGCTTTTCTCTCATCTGATCCCGGTGAATATGATCGCACTGGATCGTTGTCAGGTGATGGTACAGAAACTTTTGAATTTTGCATGGGTACCTCTAACGTTGGACAGTTTTATATATCGAAACCGTGCTCGAAATTTACCCGGCCGTGAATTTGAAAATCATGCGTAAGAGCTCCTTCCAGTTGAATTCTCTTTTACGGTTTGCTCGCCACGAGAGGCCAGTAAAAGAAGATTATTTAATTCAACCTTCATTGCCTCTAGATTCGGAGCGGTCACTAGATTATTACGGAATTTTGATGCCCCTGGGAACCCTTTTATGTACCAACCAAAATGTTTCCTCATTAAATATGATCCTTTTCGATCACCGCGAGTCTGGAGCAACAATTCAAAATGTCTTTGGCAGGTAGATACGCGCTCAAGAAGAGTTGGCTGGGGGAGAGGATGAGCTCCCCCCTTCAATAATGAAATTGTTTGTTTGAAGAACCACGGATTCCCGAGGGCAACGCGTCCGACCATTACAGCATCACAATTCGTTTCGTTCATCATATGATATACATCTTGTGGACATGTGATGTCGCCATTTCCTATCACGGGAATGGAAACAGTTTCCTTCAATATTTTAATCAGAGTCCAGTTAGCCTTACCTTTATAGCTCTGGTTGGCGGTCCTTGGATGTAACGTAACGGCTTTAACTCCAGCATTCTCCAAGATCGTACCAGCTTTTTCCACAACAATTGATTGTTTGTCCCAGCCGGCACGCATTTTTACTGTAACCGGAATTTCCGGCACAGACGCTACAACAGCTTCGGTAATAGCCTGCATTAATCCGAGGTCTTTTAACGCAGCTGATCCACCTCCCTTTTTTGTTATTTTTGGGACCGGGCAACCGAAGTTAATATCCAGAATATCTGGTCTATAATCATCAACGATCCTCCTGGCAGCATGCTGCATAATTTCTGGATCTTCACCAAAAATCTGAATGCCTATAGGCCGTTCTTCGTCAGTGAATTGGATCAGATTAAGGGATTTTTCGTTTCCGCGTACCACGCCATGGGCAGAAACGAACTCGGAATAAACTACTCCGGCGCCCTGTTCCTTACAAATGATCCTGAAGGAGTAATCCGTGATACCTGCCATAGGCGCGAGTATAATCGGATATTCTAAATTTATTGAGCCGATCTTCACAATAACTGGATTAGTACAATATTAAATTGCGTGAATTGCTGGGTGAGTCGAAGAATCAGGTAAAGTCTTTGCGACTCTCCGTTCCTTTCATGACTGAATTTTGATCCAATGATTTATTCATTCCATTCATCTTCGAAAAATACGTAACTCGATTGGTTCATGCCCATTAATTTATATACTTTCTGGGCACGTGAATTGTCACTGTCTACATATAAGCGCAGTCCTCTTACATTCCCTTGATTAAGTGCAAGTTTTGTGACTTTCTCATGCAACCGGCGATAAACGTTCTTACGTCGATAGTCCGGATTAACATACACTGATTGGATCCACCAGAAGTATCCATTGCTCCAGTCACTCCATTCCGTGGTAATAAGGACTTGTCCCACTGATTTGTCATTTACGTCTGCAATCAGGTAAAAACCAAGTACCTTGTTCGTTAGTAAATTCCGCACCCCGGCCCGAATTGTTTCGGATTTCAACTCAATGTACTCAGTTTCGCGAGCCATTGCGCTATTAAATTCAACTATTATTTCAAGATCATGAAGTGTGGCATATCTGATTTCTATCATAAAGTAAATTTAACGTTTTCGTTTGTCGAATACTCCTATTACTGTAAATTCGCGGGCTATATTTGGAAAGATAAAAGATTTTTATCCATTTGAGGAAAAAATGAGCAAGATTTGTGAAGTTACCGGAAAACGCTCCATGTCGGGGAATAATGTCAGCCATGCGAATAACAAATCAAAACGCAGGTTTCATGTTAATTTGCAAAGGAAACGCTTTTGGCTGCCTGACGAAAAGAGATATATCACTTTAACCGTATCCACAAAAGGGATGCGGATAATTGACAAACGCGGCATTCGCCGGGTTGTCCAGGAAATGAGAGCTCAGGGAAAACACATTTAAGTACTTTCTCTATAAAAAAATAAAAGCCCCCAAATAAATCGGGGGCTTTTTCGTTTTATACGTTTATGTGAACGACGAACATGTTGATTATTCATGCTGTCGGCGAATGAAAGCAGGAATATCAATGCTATTTCCATGTATGTTAGGATTTGTGTCATCAAACTGGATTTTGGGTTTCGATGTTTCTTGATCACGATTTACCTGCTGTGTTTCATTTTCGGCCTTTTGATCGTGGAGGGACATATTCATTTGTTCTGTTAATATTCTCGTATCTTTCAAACGAGGTGTGTCGATATATGCCTCTGATCTTGCTGACTCTTCTATCAATTGAGGTTTATTAAATCCCGTTGCAATAACTGTAACTCGAATCTCTTCTTGCAATTTAGAATCAATCACAGCTCCGAAGATGATGTTAGCATCGTTCCCAGCTTCTTCAAATATTATTGATGTGGCTTCATCAACTTCATGTAGCGTCAAATTCTCACCACCGGTGATATTCACAAGTACACCCTGGGCACCACTAATGCTGGCATTGTCTAACAATGGACTGGAAATAGCCTGTTGAGCAGCTAATACCGCACGTTCCTCTCCTGTTGCGAAACCGGTACCCATAATAGCTTCACCCATGTTTTTCATTATTGTTTCAACATCGGCAAAATCAAGGTTGATCATTCCGTGTACGTTAATGAGATCCGAAATGCCTTTGGTGGCTTGATGAAGTATAAGGTCAGCCTGCTGGAAGGCATCAATTAAGGTAGTATCTTTACCAACGATTGACATAAGTTTTTGATTCGGGATTACTATCAATGTATCGCATACTTTCCGCATATCCGTTATTCCCCCGAGAGCCCGTGCCATACGCTTTGGCCCTTCAAAATTAAATGGTAAGGTCACAATACCGACCGTGAGGATATTCAACTCCTGGGTCATTTGAGCGATAAGAGGTGCCGCACCGGTGCCGGTTCCACCGCCCATTCCGGCAGTTATAAACACCATGTCGGCGCCCTCCAGAATACTGCGTACTGCCTCGGCATCCGATTCAATTGCTTGTCTTCCCAATTCGGACTTAGCACCAGCACCCAAACCTTTAGTGAGACTTTTTCCAATCTGAAGTTTTTTTGGGGCAGTATTATTATCTAAATCCTGTGCGTCAGTATTGATAGCGCAGAACTCAACGCCCTCCATACCGGATTGGATCATTCTGTTTACAGCATTGCCACCAGCTCCACCAATTCCAACTACTTTAAGGTTAGCTTTTTGTTTTGCTAGGTTGTCAAATTCAAATAACATCGGTCTACTCCTCTGTTTATTTTTTTATTGTAATTATTTAATTAGCTATTAAAAAAATTCTTTAAACCATTTACTAAATTTTTTAAATACAGTTTTTGCCGTAAAGTCAGAATAGTGACGGACTAAATGGTCATCATGAGTAAGTGTCCACTGTAAGAGTCCAAGACTGGCTGCATATCTAGGTTCACCCGCGATATCAACCACGCCACTTATACCTTTTGGTCTTCCAATCCTGGCACGCATACCAAGGGTTTCTTCCGCTAATACAGCAAGGTTTGCAAGCTCTGACCCGCCGCCTGTGAGTACAACACCATAGGTCAACTTTTCCTGGACATCCGCGCGTGATATTTCCCGTGCCACGTACTGTAGATTTTCAACCATGCGCGCCTCAACATACCGGGCAAGTTCATGTTCTGAAATTTTTCTGGATATTCCGCCGTTTTTTACAGGAATGTCAAATTCAAGATCGGGCGATGCCATTGATGATTTAGCAGACCCATATTTTATTTTGATCTTTTCAGCATCGACTGTGCTGATCTGAAGCATAACAGCAATATCATTTGTTATAGTGTCTGAACCTAAGGGAATTACTCCCGAGTGTCGAATACCGTCATTATGATATACAGTAACATCTGTAATGTCAGATCCGATATCAACCAAGGCGACTCCCAGATCCTTCTCATCAACATCAAGGGTTGAGAGTGCTGAAGCAATACCCTGATATACCAGCCCGTCTACCTCAATTCCCAATTCATTAACACAATTCGTCAAATTTGTTGCGGTAGATGTTGCAACGGTTACGAGATGAACCCTGGCCTCCAACCGCCGTCCCGATATACCAACTGGATCCTGTATCCGGTTCATTGTATCCACCAGGTATTCTTGTGGTAGTATATGCAGGATCTCGCGGTCGATCGGGAATGATATAGCTCTTGCCAGCTCAAGCACTTTGAATACATCTTCTTGACGAATTTCCTGTTCACTCACAACCGGAGAGTTTTTCCCCTGTTGATTAATAGCGATAGCTCCCTGCGTATTAATACCTCTGATGTGCTCACCTGAAACAGTTAACCAACCATGTTCGACTTTAAGATCTGCCATCGTTTCAGCTTCTTGGATTGCAAGTTCTAGTTGTGTTATTACACGATCGCGATGTACGATGGAGGCACGGCTTAATCCCTCTGACGGAACAGTTCCAATACCAAGTAATTTAATTTCACAAGCGATTGGATCAACTTCTGCTATCACACAACAGATTTTAGATGATCCAATGTCAATTCCAACTTGAATGTTTCCCCGTTGTGTACGGTTCATCTTCTTCATGCGGAACGCTCCCGTGCAATAATCTGATTAGAATATCGCAGATCCAGATAGCGGTAGTCAGTTAATGTTGTGTGGTCCCTGATCAAAGCTTCAAATTCTTTTAATATCAACAATTTTGAGGTGAATTCTTTTTCACCGAGTATTATTCTTGTCGGTTCAGATTCCAATATCAGTTCATATCCATGATCTTTGTCAAACCGTAATTCGGAAATATTCGAGTATAAATCGGGGTACCTAGCAGATAAGATTTTT
>JAZGBQ010000086.1:0-2290 GCA_036476435.1 Fidelibacterota bacterium | reverse complement strand
CATTTTTCCAATCTTTTTTAGGAATTCCTTTTCCAGTATCCTTAAGATACAAAGTCACCCGGTTGGATTCTTCTACATTCCAAATTTCTATGGAACCTTCATTTGCACCAATCGCATCCAAGGAATTCCTGATCATATTTTCTATGACCCAGGCGAAAAGATTCACTCTCAATTTCAGAAATACTTTTTCATCAACTCGATTGATGACCTGAATATCCACAGAAGACGGGATACGTCTGTTGAGATAATCTGATACCTCTTGTACTAACATGTGAAGATTTATCTTTTCCGGCGTGGGACCTTTACTCATATCACTGAAGCGTCCGCTGATCTGATTTAATCTTTTTAGATCTTTTTCCATCTCTTCAGCAATATTATTAACATCTTCAGGATTATTTTTTAATCGGTCGACCCAGCCCATTAGTGCTGAAACCGGCGTCCCTAATTGATGTGCCGTTTCTTTTGCCATTCCAATCCAGATATGACGTTTTTCATTATTTCGAATGACAGTAAATCCTATGAAACCCAATAGAATAAAGAGCGTCACCGCCGCAATTCCCTGGAATGGAAGCCAGATCAAGCGGTTAATAAGCCGTGAATCACCGTAATGAAGGTATCCAAATATTAAAGTGTCTCTTGTTTCAGGACCAATGTAAACCAAAGCAATAGGCTCGTTCTGTCTATCCATGGTATGCTGAATAGATGTCAATCGATCTGGTTTATCAGCGAATCCAACATTTCTCCATGAGACAGGCTCGCCATCAAGGTTTGTTTGAATGACAGGGAAACGAATATTCTGGATAATATTCCTGAATATGAAGTCCAGGTTTTCATCTCCCTCTTGAGCGGCAGCATCAGCAACAAGTTCAGCATACAATTTTACGATCTCCCGATTATCTTCCCGAAGTTGTTTAACAATATTTTGACTGTAAAGGATCAATCCAATTATCATGATGAAGCCGGCAATAAATAGCGCCGCTTTTATATTTGTAGTATTACGATACAGGTTCATAGTTTTCTTTCTTTGGGATTAACGACGCGCCGATCATCATTAATGCTACGAAAAATGATCCAATTGATACCCACAAATTTTTCCTGAATCCGGATTTTTCATAATAGAATTCAACTGTTCGGTTGCCTTCAGGTACTGCCACTCCTCGAAGAATACCATTTGTTTCGATGATATCTGTTGTAATTCCATCTACCGTTGATTTCCATCGTTTTGGATAATGTACCTCGCTAAGAACGAGAAATCCTCCGTCTCCGGATGTCTTGAGTCGAATAAAATTTGGAGATCGTTCAATGGATTCAACGCGGGCTTCATCGCCACCAGTAAATTGTATGGATTCCAGAATAATTGCTGTTTGGGCCGGATCAAAATCCGGATCAGTTACTTTTAACCAGACTTGTTCGATCGCCTCCACTCCTACAACATCATTAACAAACCAGGCTCTGGGAAGATGATCCAAAAGTTGATAAATGAACATATCCCTTAAACCTTGAGACGTGCGATATTTCCCTATGTACGCTTCTTGTAAGTCCGGGTGGGAAATAGTTTGCGGACTTAGTAAATAATGGATATTCATCATACGCATTAGTGGAATAGACCCAATCGTGCCGGTGGCTTCTAGAAATCGATTATATATTCTTAATTTTGCCGGATGATATCCTCCGACCGATTCTATTCCAAATGCTCTCAGACGTGAATCATTAAAATATGGTCCCAGAGGATAAACCCGGAAATCACCTGGTTGATCTTGTAAAAATTGTACAACTGCGTCAGCCTGGAAATATCTACTTATGTTTAATTTGCTCATAAATTGTGAATTTCTACCAGAATTTTGACCAGGTTGTATGATCCTGTGGTCTACTGAACCAATATCATATAAAGCTACTACGATCAATCCGCCTATCAATAAAAATCGCTTAACTTTTGTTCTGTTGAATAGCCAAAGAAAACCAAAGAATAATCCCAGATACAAAACCAACATCCAGGCATCTGTGTACCAGGTATTCCAGCGGATTGCATTAACAGCCTGAATTGCTTGAGGGTCCTGTACACGGGGAACTGTATATTTATTTTGGAGGACGGATTCAATCAATCCACCGCCGAATAACAAAATCAGTGCAATTATTGCTATCCCGGCCGACCCCATGAGCCACCATTTAGGAATAATTTTCCACTTTTTTGTGATAATTGATTCCAAACCGATAGCAGCCAGTATGGAAACACTGAATTGAACTACTATTAAAACCATACTTGGTACACGGAAATTATTGAAAAAAGGTG
>JAZGBQ010000085.1:0-2045 GCA_036476435.1 Fidelibacterota bacterium | reverse complement strand
TATGAGAATAAAAAAACCAGCGTATCTGTAATTAATTTAGTAAAGACGATCACGATGGTATTATTCGCAGTTAAAGGATCTTGTCGAAATAATCAATTGTCAATTTTAATCCATCTGTTAGTAAGATCTTTGGTTTCCATTTAAGTGCTTTCTTGGCGAAACTTATGTCAGGATTCCTATGCTGTGGATCATCCTCCGGTTTATGATTAAAAACGATCTTTGACTTCGATCCAGTAAGATTAATAATTGTTTCAGCTAATTGAATAATACTGATAGCGCCGGGATTACCAAGATTTACCGGGCCGGTAAAAGCATCGTCGGTCGCCATGAGCCGTACACAGCCTTCAAGCAGATCATCAACGTAGCAGAAGGCCCGGGTCTGCTCTCCATCTCCGTATATTGTAATAGCATTACCTTTTAGAGCTTGCACAATAAAATTCGATACAACCCGTCCATCATCGGGTAGCATGCGTGGACCATAGGTATTAAAGATCCGAGCGACTTTTATTCGCAATTTATGCTGACGGAAATAATCGAAAAATAATGTTTCGGCGCAACGTTTTCCCTCATCATAACATGAGCGAAATCCAATGGAATTTACATTTCCCCAGTAGCTTTCCGGTTGCGGATTTACCTGTGGATCACCATACACTTCACTGGTAGAAGCCTGCAGTATTTTACAATTTAAGCGTTTGGCAATTCCAAGCATATTAATGGCACCGTGCACGCTGGTTTTTGTGGTCTGGACCGGATCAAATTGATAATGGATGGGTGACGCCGGGCAGGCAAAATTATAGATCTCATCAACCTCTACATACAGCGGAAAAGTAATATCATGACGTAAAAATTCGAAACTTTTATTATCTAGTAAATGACGGATGTTTTGTTTTCTTCCGGTAAATAAGTTATCTACACAAAGAACATTTAATCCGGAATTCAACAGTTTTTCACAGAGATGAGAGCCCAAAAATCCGGCTCCACCAGTTATCAGTACTGTTTTTTTCCCCACTTGGCTCTTTGAACTGGATTTACTAGACACTATGTTTTCATATATTCATAATAACTGGGTCAAAGTTTAGCGGTTAATTACTTGTTATCACTGTTTAATAAATTAGTATTTTTTTGGCATTATCAATAAGACAATTATAACGAAATAATATTATTTCCTAAAAAATTGAACTAATAAATGATAAGCTTTTCCTTACTGTATAAGTTTTTAGCTTCTATAGAGTGCTAATCAGACTTTCGATCATAAGGTAGGTAAGATAAAAATCATTTAAGGTTATTTTAATCGATTGTTATTGTGTATCAGAGTGTTTGATTTTAAATATCTCTTGAATATAAAGAAAGATAAATGCAGGAATAACAAACAAATATCGTTTCCATAATCTTGTGGGTTCTTGAAAAATCCGGAATAGCCACTCAAATCCACTTCGCTGTATCCACACCGGAGCCTGTTTGATACGCCTGGTGTGTAAATCGAACGCAGCCCCAACACCGATCATGACCTTCGTCTCAAGTTTTGAGAGATAATCATGCATGAAAATTTCCTGCTTGGGAGTACTGATCCCGACCCAGAATATATCCGGTTTGACCTTGCTAACCAGTGCAATTAATTCAATTTCTTCAGCCTGGTTTAAAGGTCGGAAGGGCGGGGTATAGATACCGACGACATTCACACTCGGGAATTTGATTTCCATTATACTCTCGAGGTCCTCTGCCACACCGGGTTTCCCGCCGTAAAAGAAGTGTCTGTAGCCATTTTTTACTGATTCCTTCATAACTGCCAGCATGAGGTCAGGGCCATAGCAGCGGTCTATTTCCTTGAAACCTTTTAATTTACCGATCCATACCAGGGGCATGCCATCCGGTACAACCAGGGAAGCGCGGGTATGAGCTTTCATTACGGGTTCTGAATTATGAGCCTGGATCAGGCCGTGTATATCACGGATGATGACATAATGTTTTTCGTCTGATCGAATGAATGTGTAAATACTCTTGAGGATTTCAGGAATATTTGTTGCACATATATTAATTCCTAATAT
>JAZGBQ010000084.1:0-2007 GCA_036476435.1 Fidelibacterota bacterium | reverse complement strand
CGTAATAAAAATGATTGTGTAGTCAGGCATCTGTTTTGAATTTAGTCAGATGGATAATTTAAAATTAAAAAACCAGCATATAATACAAAGGGCGGGCTCTTTACTGTTGGTTCCAATTGGCCACTTGGAACCTGGAATTCTTATGGAATTCCTTAGTCCTTTGCCCGTTGCCTTTATATTTTTTCATGCTGGTTCTTTGCAATACTTTTTCTAAACTTATTATATCACAATAAACCGGATAGACAATACGATTTTAGCTTTTAGTTTAATTTAATGCTTAAGAATTTCAATGTCGTGTCCATGAAACCTGTAAATAAAACCCTAAATGGGTGTAATTCAAAGAATTGTCTTAACCCAAAAGGGAGTTAAGGCTTTAGCCTTTTATTTTATATACCGGAAAGATGAAATATATATCAAATGAATTGAAAAAGATCAAGAAATCCGGTCTTTATAGAGAGCTTAATATAGTCGAAGGCGCGCAGGGTCCCCATGTAAGGATAAAAGGACGAAAATATATATCTTTCTGCTCAAATAATTACCTTGGTCTTGCAAATCACCCGAAGGTTGCGAAAGCCGTAGAAGATGCAGTGAAAAGGTATGGTTGGGGGGCAGGGGCATCGAGATTAATTTCTGGAAATATGGAATTGCATAAAAGACTTGAGGACGAAATATCAAAATTCAAAAGAAGGGAATCTACCATTGTCTTTCCAACAGGATACATGGCGAATATAGGCACTATTTGTTCTTTGGTATCAAGTGGGGATTTAGTCGTTTGTGACAGATTAAACCATGCAAGTATCATAGATGGTTGTCGATTATCAGGAGCTGACTTCAGGGTTTATCCACATCGTGACACGGTAAAACTTGAAAATATACTTAAGAAATCTTCAAAATACCCTCGTAAATTGATTATTACGGACACAGTTTTCAGTATGGATGGCGACCTGGCGCCTCTTCCTGATATTGTTAGAATTGCTCATAAATACAAAACAATGGTTATGGTTGATGAGGCTCATGGTACGGGTGTTTTTGGAAAAAATGGCAGGGGGGTTGTTGAGCATTTTAATTTAGATAAAAAGGTAAATATTATTATGGGCACCTTAAGTAAAGCAGTAGGTAGTTTAGGTGGTTTTATTTCGGGCAGTAGTGATTTAATTAGTTATCTCAGGAATAAGGCCAGGACCTTTATGTACACTACTGCGCTTCCACCTGCCGTGTGTGCTGCATCTATTGCGGGGATTAAGTTAATTCAAAAAGATCATTCGCTTAGAGAATCGCTCTGGCATAATGTATGTTATTTAAAGGAGAGACTGAAATTATTAAACCTCAACGTAGTCTCATCAGAAAGTCCAATCATACCAGTTATGATTGGGGATGCAAAAAAGGCAGTTGACGTGTCAAGGTTTTTATTTGAAAGAGGGGTCTTAATCCCGGCTATTCGCCCGCCCACCGTTCCAGATAAATCAAGCCGACTCAGGATTACGGTTATGGCAACCCATACCAGAGCTGATTTAGATAAATTACTTGATATTTTAGGTGATGTTCAGCATCCATTGTGAGTAACCTCGCCCCATTTATAAGGAATATTAAATCAACGCGTTCTATTGATAAATCTCCATAACAATAATGCCAGACCTGCGAAGATTATTAATGATGCTATACTGTCAAACGATCCCATCCATTTATGGCCTATCTCAATTGTTTCAACTAATGTTCTGCTGTAAGAAGCCAACAGTGCCAATCCAACACCAATAAGTGCACTACCGGCTATCAACCCCGAACTGAATAAGATTCCGTTTTCACGTTTTGACTTTAATAAACTGCCTTCAAATTTTTTCTCTGTTATGTATCTTAGTACTCCACCTACCATTATGGGTGTAGTAAGATAGAATGGTAAATAGACGCCTACTGCAAAGGGGAGGGAACGGATGCCTATGAGTTCTACTATAGCTGCCAGGAATATACCTATAATTACAAAATGCCATGGAAGTTCTCCCGTAATAACAC
>JAZGBQ010000083.1:0-2111 GCA_036476435.1 Fidelibacterota bacterium | reverse complement strand
TCATAACAGGGCCACTTCCACCCATTCTTTTTTTATGTTTATTTGCTTTTCTTATGATCTCTTTTATTTTTTTAACTGGCAAAAGTTTTTTGTTTTCCAGGATTTTTAATACCAGGTCTGTCTTCAGTTTAGCGTCCATTGCTCCTCTTTTCAATAATTCTTTATAATCATCTTCTTTCCAAGCTAAATAATAATCCATAACGTGATCGGAGACTTGTTTTCCATGTGTCAGTGATGTTCTAATGTTCCCCTTTCCAGTAACGACATTTCCCAATGCAAATATTTTCTCGTTATTTTGTAACTGGCCTGATTCCGGATCTTTTATAGCATAAAGCTCACCGCTCATGGAAATGCCATTGATTGGCTCCGGAATACTTCCAATAGATGAAACAACCAATGGTGCATAGTAGGAATATTCCGAATTATCAATAATCTCACAATTCCCATTTTTCACCCTGGTCTTTTTGAATTTTAATCCAATTAATCTATCATTTTTCACAATGATGTCTGTTGGTACATGGCATGATTTGATTTTGAATAAAAATTTTTCTTGGAAGTTTGTGAGGATCTTTTTCCGTGTGCGATATGTCGCTTCTCGTTTTTCAGCGCTCGTATCCGCAGGCAAAGGGGCCAGTGGCATGTCCTCTTTTCGTTTACGGTAAAACAGTGTACATCCCTTCAAACCTAATTCCTTTAAACTGAGCCCATTGTTGCTCAAAACAGTCTTTATTGATTCACGTTCCAGTGTCAAAATATCAATATCAATATCCCTTTTCATTAGCTCTCGATGAACCGATTGCAGCATTAATATTTTTACTACATCCAATGAAGCCAATCCGCCACCGATAACAATGGATCCATCCGGGTAATTTATCTTCTCCAACTTAGATTGGACATAATGACGATTGAATTGACTTACCAATGAATTCTGATAGACTAATCCCTTGCCGATATATTGATCTACGTTCTTTAATGCTAAAGGTCGATCTTTCCAAGCTCCGTTAGCAAGCAGTATAGCTGAGAAACCCCAGTTTTTAACCAGATCTATGAAATCTATATCTGTGCCAATTTTTGTATTGGGAATAAAATGCACATTCGGATGAGAAAGATTGTTATCGATTCTATCTATATATTTTTGTCGAAGTTTTTCATGCCAAATTGGTAATCCGTCTTCAATCTTACCATATGGACGTGATTTCATATCGAATATGATTACGACGATACCTCGGTCTGCAAGCTTATTAGCAGCTTCTGATCCACTCACAGCACCTCCGATAATTGCAACTACATAAGCAGGATTTTCAGCCATCTTTAGCTATTTAGATGTTATTTTCACCTCTTCTTTGTCAACGATTCTTTCGATTGACATATAGATCGGTTTATTATTGTCAGAATTGTAAGTTTTAACAATTGTATGATTTTCTGGACTACGGGTTGGACAAGTTGAACAGCTCGGTGTTCCATTCAGCCTATGGCGCAAGATATTCAAAATATTTTTATCCTTCTTGACTGATCGCGGTGTTAACGTTTCAGGGGTTTCAACATACCAACGAAGCGTAACCTGATAAACATTCATATTTTTCATCATTCACTTTCTACTATTTTTATTTAATAAGTACAGAAATCCAAAGGTAAAAATCGCACTGATAAGACAATATAATGCTTACTACTGTCCCAGGGATAGTGAACGTCCACTATTAATGCCCGGAGATTACAAAGATTCTTAATTTGATCGTTCCTCTGATTGCCAGGAGAGGTTAATGATTTCAATCTGATAAGGCAAAACAAATTCTCATGTTACTTTTTTATTATTTTAAGGAGGTAAAATGATTGTTAAAGATCAAATTTGTGTGAATGCGAACACTCTAAATAAATAACGCAACCTTGCTCAGATAAAGGTGCATCGCTTTAAAATCGTTGCAAACCCCAATTCAGGCATAAAATACCGTCAATTGTGGATACCCGTGGGATACCCGTACTGAATTCTCTTCGATAGACCTTATAACTACCGTTCAAGCGGTCAATCTTAAGGTGTGTATTCCTGCACCAATGAATAATCCGGTGAACCACCTATGGCATAAATCTTCCCGCCTACCGTGCTGGTTTGGACC
>JAZGBQ010000082.1:0-3362 GCA_036476435.1 Fidelibacterota bacterium | reverse complement strand
CGGAAACAGTAATGAGTTGAGCTGTAATCCGTAATCGGTTTCCTACTTTTCTCACACTTCCCTCAACGAGAGTATCTACCCCTAACCTTAATCCGATTTCCTTAACATCCTGATTTTGACTTTTTATAGCAAAGCTTGAGGTTCTTGCAACAACTTGTAATCCTTCTAAATGGGTTAAATCATTTAAGATGTCCTCAGCAATACCATCACAAAAGTAGTCCTGATCTTTATCAGCACTCATATTAGTAAAAGGTAGCACTGCAATTGTTGGAATTTGGGGTGATTGTGCATTAATCTTTATTTTTTTAGGTTCTTTCTTAGCCTGATAAAGATCAACAATTAGATATTCCAGATTCTGGTAGCGTTCATCCGTGTTTTTTGCCAATGCTTTATTCACTATTTGTTCTAGTTCCTTCGGTATTCCAATCCTATGTTTTGTGAGAGACTCTGGCTCTTCATTCAAGATAGAATAAACAACAGCTTGTTCATATTCACCCTGAAAAGGAGTTAATCCTGTTAACATTTCATAAAGTACTACCCCTAAAGACCAAATGTCTGTGCGATGATCGACATCTTTACTCAAAGTTTGCTCAGGTGACTTGTAGGTAGCAGTCCCTAATGATGTGCCGTCTTGGGTTATCCTTGTTTGACCAGCAAGTTTTGCAATACCAAAATCAACAATTTTTACAACATTGTCATTTGTTATAATAATATTTGCTGATTTTATATCACGGTGTACAATTTTCTTATTATGAGCTTTATCTAAACCTTGAGCTATTTGAATCGTAATATCAATTGCTTCCTCGATCTCTAATGGATTTTGTTTAATCTTTTGCTCCAGTGTTTCACCTTCATAATACCCCATACTAATAAATAATTGTCCTTCATCCGTTTTGTCAATTTCAAATATTGTACATATGTTTGAGTGATCTAATGCAGAGGCTGCTTTTGCTTCGTTGACAAAGCGCATTTTTACCTCTTCATCACGCGTCATTGCCAATGGAAGGAATTTTAGTGCAACAACCCGATCTAAATTGGTGTCTTCAGCTTTATACACATCACCCATTCCACCTTCACCGAGTTTCTCAAGGATCTTATAATGGGATATGGTCTTGCCGATCATTCGCTAAAAACCATTATAAAATCAAAGATTATATAAGAAATAAATGACATTTTACCTCCTTAAAAGTCAGCTAAATGTAGTGGGCAGAGTGATGATTATCAATAATTGGTAGAAAATCCTTTTACCCTGCGATATGACAGTGTGCGATATTATATATTAACGTCCCCCACTTCCCAATTAGTGGGTGGGTATCTTCTTAGTATTACTTAGATACTAATTAGCGGCTTCTTGAACTCCGGTCTAGCAACTCCCCGTCGGGAATTCTTACTCGGTATCCCTTATGTATCCACAATTTGGTTATATTTTCAATATTGATAAAATAAAAGCCCTGCTGAACAACAGAGCCTTTATATAACTTTTAATTATAATCCAATCACTTCATAAGTTATTTGACTATCGTAAAGTAGCCAACTTTTTGATTACTCCACTTTATGCTGTGCATCGAAGTTGTAGCACTGAATATAGATCTTCCAGGAACCATCGGCCTGCCTCTTGAAGATGTCCAACTCTTTGCCAGCTATCGTAGTTGTCTCTTCGTCCTCCTTGGGCGTCATAGAATACTGGAAACTAGAGCTAGCAAATGCCCTGTCACCGTGTACCCCAATTTCGTCCACTGTGTAGAGAAGCTCTAAGTCGAAAAGATCGAACAAGCCCTCAATTATTGGCCGTAATTCCTCTTTTCCATTGGCAGCAGGGAACCCTGGCGGCATCACTACAGCGTCTTCGGTGAAGCTTGACAAGTAAAGCCCTACATCTCCCGTGCTACAGGCGAGAGTAGACTGGTTGTACAGATCATTGATTGCAGCGATGTCAGCTTCGGTATCTTGCTTTTGGCAACTAATAATGGAAAAAAACATTGCTAAAGTTGTAGCAAGAATGATTTTTGAGAGTAGCCAATTTGATTTTCTCATCTTATACTCCTGTTGTTTATTAAATAATGAATTGAAATTGTTGCAAAATAGAAGGCTATGGGAAATAAATGGCATTATACCCCCTTAAAAGTCAGCTAAATGTAGTGGGTGGAGTGATGATTATCAATAATTGGTAGAAATCCTTTTTTACCATGTGATGTGACTATGTGCGATATTATATATCAAAGCGCCCCACCTCCCCATTAGTGGGTGGGTGTCCCCTCAGTATTGTTTAGATATTAATTAGCGAACGCTTGATCCAGAGTCCAGCGACTTCACGTCGTGAATCCTTAACTGGTATCCCATATGTATCCGGAAATCCGTGTCCCGAAATGGATATTACAGGACAAATATAGTTAATCTGAATACTTAGCGATCAGCTCTTGAAACCGAGGATGGTCACGCATAGGATCCCAAAATGGATTTAATTTTAAATCCCAGGTTGTAAACCAATACGGTATTGATAATAGTAGCTCGATTTCATCAAGGGCTTTATCATATTCGCCTACCATTGAATATACATAAGCCAACCACCTGTGTTGGTGAGGACCACTAAATGCATTTTTGTTTAGCGGTTCTAATTCGACAGCTTTTATTCCTGTTTGGATCGCTTCTTCCTTCATTCCCAAACCAGCATAGACAAAACCAAGCCAATTATAATTATCAATGATGTGAGGAGCTGTTTGAACACGGCGTTCAAGAACGACTCTAGCGGAGTCTAGATAAGTATTAGCCTGAATTTTTTGTCCCATAAACCAGTAAGCGAGTCCTTTATAAAGAAAATAATCATCAAAATCAGGAAATGGTTCAACCGCATCTAATAATTCCTGAAATTTTCTTGTCCGTATATCTTTCTCAAATTGCCATCTGAGCATTCTTTGTTTACCTACATTTTGGACACCCTCCTCGATGATCCAAGTAGCTTTTTCAGTATCTCCGTATCCCATTAATGCTATTAAGGCTTTGCTCCAATATTGGTGCGTTACTTCTGGAAGTGAAACAATGGCTTTTTCAATATAATACTCCGCTTTACGCCAGTCACGCATGCGTGAATAAAATGTAGCAACCAACCAGGCATTGTTTATCCCATGAGGATCCAATTCATAGCTTTTTAGTAAATACCGTTCAGCTTTGTCCCATTCTCCCAGATACATATAGGTCCATCCTGTATTCTGGTTAATCTCACTGTCATTCGGCCGCCCCTCTAGAGCTTTTATGTATTCTATTATAGCCTTCTCATAATCCTTCTCAACCCGATAGTAATATGTCCCCTGGGCAAAATGAACTTCAGGGAGATCTGGATCCAGACGAGTTGCCTTTTCAAGAGC
>JAZGBQ010000081.1:0-13518 GCA_036476435.1 Fidelibacterota bacterium | reverse complement strand
TGCCAATAGTAAGATAAGTCCTCCCATAGTTTGGCAAACAGCATTGAGTTGTATGGTATTGACTGATTTGGAATGTTTTTTCAGGTATACATTGGGCCATGCGGCAATAAAAACTGATATCATGAGTGCAATTATTCCAACCAGGACATTGCTTCCTCCGAATTGCTTCCCCTGGGTAAGAATCAGTATAGTTCCTACTATGCCGATAGATATACTGAGAAACTTTTTGGATGTAAATCTTTCGTCCGGAAGTGTAAAATGTGCCATCATCGTAACGACCAGTGGGAATCCGGCTCAAATGATAGTAGACACATTGGAAAATATAAATTGTGTTGCCCAGTATGTGAGAGCGTAGCTCAAACTAAAATTAATCAACCCGAATTGAAGGTAAATTTTTATTGCTGTCCAATGCAAAGGTAATTTTTCTTTCTTGAATAGGAATATGATCCAGAAGATGAGGCCGGAAACGAGAAACCGGTAACTGACAGCATGAACGGGCGGCATGCCCTCATTCAAACTAATCTTTATTGCGATCCAGGTTGTACCCCAGAAAATGCACAAAAGAGTGTATAATATAATGATCTTGATTTTCATGACAATTTCAAAAAAAATCGCCCCGCTGTCAGTACGGGGCGTTAATTATAAAAAGATATAATATATTGATATTGGCATTTATTTCCCGGATTGACCCTGATGCAACAATACGACGATGGGACTGGCGATAAAGATGCTTGAATAAGTTCCGACCACTACCCCGATGATCATCGCAAAAGCGAAGTTATGTATGACCTCACCCCCAGCTATCCAGAGCACAAAGACTACAAAAAACGTAGTCATTGAGGTTATCACGGTTCTGCTCAAAGAAGCATTTATACTGTCGTTAACAATACCAGTATATGCCTCTCGTCTTTTTATTTTGACATTTTCTCTGATTCGATCAAAGATTACAATGGTATCATTCAATGAATAGCCTACGATTGTCAGAAATGCTGCTATAATAGGCAATGATATTTCGTATCCGAGAAGTGAAAAGATACCCAACGTAATGAGTACATCGTGAGTCAGAGCGGCAATTGCTCCCAGTGCAAATTTGAACTCAAATCTTATGGATATATAGATCAAAATCAATATCAATGCTGTTATAATAGACATGATAGCCTTCCCCGATAATTCTGCTCCAACTTTTGGTCCGACGTTTTCGATGGAGAGAATAAAATCCTGTGATTCTTGAGGTACGATATCTGGAAATGATAGATATAGATGATCCACGATCTGCTGTGCCAGGTTTTCTTCATTATTTCCTTTTTGAGATAACCTTACCGAGATCGTTGACTCGTCACCAAAATTTTTGATCTCACCGGTACTGAAATCATAAAAAATACCATCGACATTAACGGCAGATAAGGATGCACGCACCTGAGTAATATCGACGTCTTCAGTGAATTTGACGGCAATCATAGTACCACCCTTAAAGTCAATACTGAGTTTTGGACCTTTGTTAACGATTAGCGATACAAGACCAATGAGAATTATAACAGCAGACAGATAAAATCCCAGGCGCATCTGTTTCATGAAATCTATGTTAGTATCTTTGATGAGTCTCATATACTTAGCCTCTTGAGACCTTTACGAGCGGTAAAAGAATTAAAAATGGTCCGGGTTACAAAAATAGCTGTGAACATACTGATTATAATTCCCCAGAATAGAACTGTAGCGAATCCGCGGATTGGTCCTGTTCCGAATTGATAAAGTACCAGTGCGGCAATTACAGTCGTAATATTAGCGTCGATAATGGTTGTCAGTGCTCTGCTGTAACCACTGTCTACTGCGGCACGGGGTGTTTTACCTTTTCGTAATTCTTCGCGGATACGTTCAAAAATAATGACGTTGGAGTCTATCGACATACCCATCGTTAATATCAATCCCGCTATTCCAGGAAGTGTCAGAGTGGCCTGTAGAGAGGCCAGAACTGCCAGGACAAGGACAATATTCCACATCAGGGCGAAATCAGCAATTAACCCTGAGACTTTATAATAGATGAGCACAAAGACCATTACCAGTATCAATCCTATTAGGACGGATCGGGTACCATTGCGAATTGAATCCGCACCTAATGAAGGCCCAACAATTCGTTCCTCAATGATATTTACCGGTGCCGGGAGTGCACCTGCGCGCAGAACAATGGCAATATCTTTGGCCTCATTGATATCAGCAAAACCTTCGATGCTGGTGCCCCCCGAAGGGATCTTCTCTCTGATCCTGGGAGACATATGAACTTTGTTATCAAGAACAATTGCAATATTGCGGCCAATATTTGCCCCGGTGATACGCGACCACTGTTTAGCGCCTTCACTATTCATATTGAGGATCACGATCGACTGGCCGGATATTTCACTGCCCTGACCTGCGATCTGTTCCCGGGCTTCATCAACGACACCGCCGGTCAATTCAGGTTCTATTTCGACATTATATAGTTGAAAAATATTTTCCTCTCTCCCGCCAACTTCTTCCAAAGATATCGGTTTATCACCGAAAAGGAATTTGCTGGAAGCCGTTATAAGTCTATCTTTCACCTCAGGCAAATCAAGAATTTTTTTCACAGCATATACATTTGCTTCAGGAACCGCAATTTCATTTGCATATTGACGCAATAAAGATTTAAACGGCTGCTCCTCAAATAGGCGCTGATCCACAACAATTGCTGTGTCCTCAACGTCAATATTGGCTGCAACCGGAGCATCCCCAAAAAGTTCGCTAACTGAAATGGTACGATCTTCTGCTATCTGTGGTTCGGGCCTTACGACGGCCACCGAATCGGGAGTCGTATCCACAGTGGCAATATCCTCAATTGACTCGACACCTTTCAAAATATTATCAATCTGGATCAGCAGATCATTGGTCGTTTCCGGATTTTTTACCAAATAGAATTCCAGCAGGGCGGTACTTTGAAGCAGAGCCCGGGCACGCTCAGTATCCTGGATCCCGGCTAATTCGACAATTATCCTATGATTGCCTTGCTTCTGGATAGTAGGCTCGGATACGCCAAATTGATCCACCCGGTTTTGCAGGATCTCAAGCACGCGATTGATAGCATCATCCGCTTCCTCTTTTAGCTGTGTAATGATATCCTCAGTGTTACCGCCGAGATCATGAAAATAACGCGTGATACGGAGATTATCTCTTGTGACAAGATCTTCGAATAAACTGAAGAAATCAACTTCGGGATTACTCAGCTGAATTGTGATATCAGCCAAAATGCTGTCCAGTCTTGCGTCGCGGTTGATCGCTAAATTGGATACGAGTGTTGGTATGTCAACTTCCAGAACGATATACATCCCACCTTTGAGATCGAGGCCTTGCTTGATGATCTTGGATTCCAGATCGAAAAGTGTGCCAGCCTCCCGCATCTCTTCAATTTTTTCATCTGACAGCATTTGGTAGTTGACAGTCGGCCATAAAGAATACGCAGCCCATGCTAAAACCAGCGCTATTATGATAAAACGTGGAGTTAAATTTTTATTCATTTGATCAACAAATTAAGAGGATTAATAAAGCCTGCAAATATACCCTATCCGCTCTTTGGCAGTCAAATTCTATTTCCTCGATAAATACGGTCTGCAAGAGGGTATGGAAATTGTCATGTCAGCCAGCATGCAAAAT
This sequence comes from Fidelibacterota bacterium, assembly GCA_036476435.1. Lineage (GTDB taxonomy): Bacteria > Fidelibacterota > Marinisomatia > Marinisomatales > JAHJCW01 > JAZGBQ01. The sequence goes on along the minus strand of JAZGBQ010000081.1, from coordinate 9,858 downwards.
TTGATTTTGTTGATTTTTTGGTAAGCTTTTAACTATTAGTGCATAGGAATGATCGATCATTTTTTGTACTTCTGATTCAGGAATTGAATCGTCAAGGATGACAGTATTCCAATGCTCTTTATTCATATGATATCCAGGTATCACTGCTGAATGATTTAGACGTAAGACCAGAGCCAATTCTGGATCGCATTTTAAATTCAACCAAATAGGATCCCGCTTAAGACCAAATAGGGCGAACATTTTCCCCCCTACTTTATAAACCATTGTCCCCGGTCCGAAAGGTGTTTCTTCGGTTGTACCAAGTTTGTTAAGCAGGACTTTTTTAAGTTTTTCGATTTTCATGTGGATGCCAGGTCCACTTTATATCTTATAATTACAATTACATTGGTATTACCAGGGAAGTTTACTGATATCAACATTACCACCCGTAATTACAATACCCACCCGATGGTTGGCAAACTTCCGTGGATGTTTAAGTACAGCTGCCACCGGTACCGCTGAAGATGGTTCTATGATGATCTTCATTCGCTCCCAGATAAACCGCATCGCCGAGATGATCTCCTCGTCAGTAACAGTAATAATGCCAATGAGATTATCGCGTAAAATTGAGAATGTCAGGGGACTTAGTACAGTTAACAATCCATCAGCAACTGTGTCAGGAGTTTGGTGAGTGACGCGTTTGTTAGTTTTTAGGGAACGATAAGCATCATCCGCACCCGTGGGCTCAGCACCGAACAGATGGATTTTGGGATTCACTGCTTTCGCAGCGATACTGATCCCGCTCATAAGTCCTCCGCCTCCGATAGGTCCAATGATCGTGTCCAATTCCGGAACCTGTCCGATCAGTTCCAGTCCGATCGTTCCCTGTCCGGCGACCACTTGAGGGTCATTAAAAGGATGAATCAAATACGCGCCGTGTTTGGATCTGATGGTTTCTGTTTTCCGTTCACGATCAGCCAGTGTTGGTTCACAAAGGAGCACATTAGCACCGTAGCCTCTTACTGCATTTATTTTGACCTTTGGAGCATTATTAGGCATTACAACATGGGCTTTGATTCCACGATGTCTCGCAGCCATTGCAACAGCAGCGCCGTGATTTCCAGAGGAATGAGTGACAACACCTTGTTCTACCTGGTCTTCACTTAATGTAAATACAGCATTGGTCGCCCCTCGAATCTTAAAAGCTCCGACCTTTTGGAAATTTTCGCATTTTAAAAATATCCTGGACTTAACCTGACGATCGAAAGTTTGGCTTGTTAATACAGGGGTGTTATGAATATATCTGTCAATTCTCTGTGCCGCAGCTTGGATATCTTCTAATGTTGGTATATTCACGAGTTCATCAATCTTCATAACTGAATTTATTCTGCTCATAATAATTTAACAATTCATTGGATAGCGATTCTTTTAAACTAGAATCGCACCAAGCCGATTGAATTGCATTTTCCTGCAGTTGATAAATATCATCTTTTTTCATCTGGAAGGTACGGATTAATCCAAGAAATTCATTTTCCAGGCTGGTATTAAACATTTTTGGATCATCCGAATTAACCGAAATGGGAATGCCCAGGTTTTTATACCGCTGAATGGGATGATTTGATAGAGAGGCAACCACCCCGGTTCTAACATTGGATATGGGACACATTTCTAGCGGTATCTGACGTTTTACGAGAGTATTTAGTAGATCGTCAGACTCGTGGGCACGAGTTCCATGTCCTATACGGTCAACCTTTAAAACATTTATTGCTCCGTAAATACTTTCCGCTCCAGCCGCCTCGCCAGCGTGCGCTGTCAGTCGAAACCCCATTTTTCGCGCCATTCTGTACACATCTTCAAATAATTCCGGAGGAAAAGCAGGCTCAGTACCGCCAATGCCGATCCCAAGTATGCCCAGATCCCTGCATTCGGCTATCTGGTTCAGAACAATTAAACCGTTTTCGGGACCGAAATCTCTAACGAGATCCGTGATTAGGAAAATTGTAATCAAGCCGGCGTGTTTATCGATGCCTTTTCGGATTGATTCAGCGATTAATGCGGGTTTTAGATTCCACTCTTTAAAATCAGAGGGAGAGAAAAAGACTTCAGCATAGTGGATATTTTGGCGGACCAGATCAGCCGCGACAGCATCTGAAATTAATTCGAAATCCTCGTATTCTTTCAGGAATTGGTTCTTCCATTTCCAGACATTAATGAAATGATGAAAATCATGGTATTCAAATTTCGCTTCCAGATCCTCCAGGGTAATAAGTTTACTTTCGGTATTGCCGTATTTGGAAATCAATTGCATCAAAGCGGTGAGCGGTATAGCCCCTTCCAGGTGGAGATGCAGTTCCACTTTTGGCATATTTAAAACGAAATCATTAGTCTGGCTATTATCCGTCACGAATTTGTACGTCCTACAAAATATATTACGGCTTACCTGATAAAAATCTGGTAGAAATATCGTTCATTAGTCAAGAAGCAAAAAAGCGCAGGTGAACCGACCGACTGTCCTTTTTACCACTGGTCAATACTCAAAGAGTATGAATCAGCCCTGATACTGTTCCGCATAGTTTTGAAGTACGTTAATAACGGTATCGATATCATTTTTTGTATGATCAGCAGTAACCTGGAATCGAATTTCTTCATCGCCTTTTGGTACTACCGGGAAATTCAATCCTGTGGCCAGTACTCCATTCGTTTTGAGGAAGTTTACAAGGTCTGCTGTTTTCTTGGTATCACGAACCATTAACGGTACCACCGGGTGATCTCCCTCAATTGTTTCGTATCCGGCTGTTTTTAATCCGGTCTGAAACCGCTTCGTCATCGCGGAAAGGTGCTTCAGGATGCTTAATCCCTCAGGACTATCCAAGATCTCAATGGATTTTCGGGCGGCTGATGCCTCAGACACTGTAATTGGGTTGGAGTAGATATACATAGGAGCGGTTTCCCGTAAATATTTGATGATTGTGGGAGAAGCAACAACGTATCCTCCATTTACTCCGAAGGCTTTTCCAAGTGTACCAATAATTATATCAACTTTTGTATCAGTATATTCTTCAGTACCGCGGCCTGTAGCCCCGATAGCGCCGACACCATGAGAATCATCCATAATCGTTATGATCCCCTCTTCGAATTGATCATCATACTTCCTGCAAATTTCAACAAGTTCGTTAAGTAGAACATTATCACCCCGCATACTGAATATTCCATCTGTGACGACGAGTGCACGCTTACCATTTCCCAGGGCCTCTTTGATCTTCTTTTCAAGATCGGCCATATTGTTGTGCTTATAAATGTATTTTCCGGCCGGTCGTGACAGCCGCATGGCCTGGATGATACAATTATGATTCAATTCATCGCTAATGAATACGGATTCTTTTGTTGTAAGCGGTACAATTACACCCATACTTGTGACGTACGCTGAACTGAAGATCATTGCCGCCTCCCGACCATGGAATTCGGCAATGTTTCTTTCAAGTTTAATATGTGCTTCATGTGTTCCACTGATAAATCGGACAGCCCCAGGTCCAACTCCAAATATTCTTGCAGCATCTTCTTCAGCTTCGATTACTTCCGGCCTCAAGGACATCCCCAGGTATGAATTTGAATTCATTTTTATGAACTCCTGGTCACCTTTTCCCTCGATAAAATAGCGCGGACCTTTATTCCCATCAGCGTGTTTTATCCCGATGACCACCATCTCAGACCCTTTGGATGTTCCCTTTTCATTCAGTGTGTTGATTGCATTCTGTAAGACAATATTTAACTTATTTGAGGACATGAATTACTCCTGATCTAATAATTTATCTGATAAGACTTCGAGCATATCCCTGGTCATCATTTCAAGATTGAATTCTGGTGCCCACCCCCATTCTTCTTGAGCAGCCGAATCGTCCATACTGTTTGGCCAGGAATCTGCGATAGCTTGGCGTACCGGATCTACCTCATAATTGATTGTGAACTCTGGTATGACCTCTCTTATTGATCCGGCAATAATCTCCGGATCAAAACTCATTGCTGTTATATTGAAAGCATTTCTGTGAATAAGTTTAGCTGGGTCCGCCTCCATTATATCGATTGCCGCCTTTATGGCATCAGGCATATACATCATATCCATGAACGTACCAGCCTTGATATAACTGGTATAGTGCTTATTCTTAATCGCTTCATAATAGATCTCAACCGCATAATCTGTTGTCCCTCCCCCCGGCAGGGTCGCATTTGAAATAATCCCGGGATAACGAACACCTCTTGCATCTACACGGAAGCGTTTGAAATAATAATCACAAAGAAGCTCCCCGGAAACTTTTGTGACGCCATACATGGTATTAGGACGCTGGACAGTGTCCTGGGGCGTATTGTTCAGGGGTGTTCCCGGACCAAAAGCACCAATGGAACTTGGAGTGAATACGGCACAGTTAAATTCGCGGGAAACTTCAAGTACATTATACAGCCCGTTTATATTCACATCCCACGCTAATTGCGGATTTGCTTCTGCAACGGCTGATAGGATCGCAGCTAAATGAAAGATTGTGTCAATATCATATTTTTTAACTATTTCAGTGACAGAATCTATATCTGCACAGTCAATAAAATGGAACGGTCCGGAATTCATCAGTATATCGCTGGGCCTGGTTTTATGCCCTGTAGCAATTACATTACTGTCGCCAAAACGGGCTCGCAGGGCCAGCGTCAACTCTGATCCGATCTGTCCAGCGGCTCCTGTCACTAAAATGCTATTCATGGTTTCCTCCGAGAGAATTTTTCAAAATTATTTGTCTATTATGGGTGAGATAAGTGTAGTTAACTAATAGTTCGATCAAGCAAGTCTTCATATGAAATATACCGTTAAGTATGTCCGTCGTAAGTCTCAATCATTCAAACAACATAGAATTACAGACCTTTTATTATTTACTATTTACAATGATTTCCTGGTATAAAATTACACTTTTGCTAGTATGGAATTCAATTTTAAGGTAGGATTTAATGAAAGGATTCGTCTATAAGTTCTCCCGACCTGAACTAAATGGTAGTATTCGTAAAAGTGGTTGTACTATTATGATTCGAGGGATCAAAGCAAGGAGAAGAACGAAACCGGTAAGAACATTCAAGATTTGGTTTGATCGCCCCAGGTAATTTTTTCTAAAATAAGTATAAAACGAACGGTGTGAACTGACGATCATACGAAAGGGTACTCTGCGAATACTCGCGCCACCAAGATGTATCATAGATACACTCGCATCAAAAAGGATTTGGTATCCATCATTCCAAATTCGTCGACAGAGGTCAACATCACTGAAGAACATAGGGAATGATGTATCAAATCCATTTAACCGATTTATCAGATCTCTCTTAATCATTAAAGCCGCGCCTGCCGGCTGGTCAACATTACGATTTTCATTGAATGAAAAGTCTGCCATTTTCCAGTGTCCAAATCTGGTTGAATATTTGAACAGTCTGCTTAATCCAATTATCTCATATAAAACATCTCTTCTTTGCGGGAAACGACGACATGACCGCTGAATATTCCCGGTAGGGTATCGAAGCTGGGGCGCAACCGCTCCTAATGTTTTTCGACTCCTGATCGATTTAAGTAATTTGTTAATACTGTCTTTTGGAACGATTATGTCAGGATTAAGAAATAACAAATATTCACCTTTGGCCTGATTAATGCCCTGGTTGTTCGCTCGGGAAAACCCCACATTTTTCTTGTTTATAATTAAAGATAGGACAGCAGAATTATCTGAATATGATTGTATTAACTCAACGGTATCATCCTTCGAATTATTATCGATAATAATTAATGTACCCTGCAAGGACGATATCTCTGGGATCGCTGAATCAAGAAAATCGCGGATCTCATTTTGTGAATTATAAGTAACCGTAATGACACTTAGCGATATCATTGAACGGTGAATCCTAGCGCTGTAATGATGATTTTTTTAATAAGTTATTCACACGGGACCAGAACTTTTTATCGAAATAATATTCAACGCCTAACCAGATTATATTTGTTTTCCTTTCCTTTTCTCTAAATTCCAGATTAGTGATCTTTTCCCGTTCATAGTATAAATTGAACTTATAATTTTTCCAATTATAGCGGAAATCAAAGCGGTACTCAAATTTGACTTCAGGCCAAATGGAGGGATTATTTGAGATGGTCGTTGAACCATCAAAACGTTTCACGGGCAATTCAGGTAAGCTATTATCGATTACACCATGACGCTCGTAATTGAAAGCTGGAAAGAATGAAAAAGTATCGCTTAAATATCCTAAAAACACATAAAAATCATCAGAATCCGGTCCGCTGTGCGCAGCCCAATGACGGCCATCATAGTTACTGTAGTCATATTCCCAGCGTGCATACCAGTCCTCAAAGTGACGTTCCGGCCAGAATTTAGTCTTTATTAAATTAGCATATTCAAGACCACCGATTATATTGTCATGACCAAAGAATCCGTATTTTCTAAATCCTATGACGCTGGCTGCAGTATGATCCGGTTGTCGACTGAAATCTTCACCATCCCAGGCGTGATCATTGCGTCCGTATTCAACAAAAACCTTGAAATTGACCTCAGGAAACGTGAGTTGAAGATAACCAACAAGTGTTTGATCCCAAATATCCAGGGAGGATTCCGGACTTCCATCTTTAACCTTATTTTTCAGGAACAGTGCTTCAAAAGGAATGGTCATCGCCTCCCATTTTGAGATCGTCTCAGCGGTCCTGTTCCCGCCTGTTAAGTAGGTTCTCGAGAATCCAAATGTTATCTGAGGGCTGGAATAATACGTTACTGCAGCTGCCAATGCCGTATAATAAGGCTCGGTGATATTTTTATCTTTCAGGTCAGCGAATACATACTTGAATTGAATACCAAAATCACGGATGTGCTGTTCGTTTATCGTACCGATGAATAAGTATGGAAATCCTGTGGTATTACTTGTCATGTTAAGACTGGAGTGGATTCCGGGTCCCCACCACATATTGGTATTAGAATATCCAAATCCAATACCACGGTAATGCAGGTAAATTTGTGCTTCCCTGATACCGGAAATCCTGTAAGGCGATTTTGTGTGAGCTCGATTATCATTTAATTTTGAGTAATCATCTATCCTGTAGGGTTCATCATAGTCCTCGTTACGGTTATAAAAAGAATAAGGTTCAATACTGAATGCAAGTATCTTATTAATAAAAGATAGTTTAAACGATTCGAAATGGGACATGCCCTTGCCAATCCAGCGATCCGAAGTATTTTCAAGATTGGGAGCATTGTCGTTCCAAAAAATTTCCGTCCGAAATCTGAATTGCCAGTGCCCTTTCCAATTATTGTAACTCCGTGAAAAGGAGGGTCTGAGAAGAAGATCCCCCGCACCTTGGGTGCCCAGTTCAAATTGACTTGCCTCAAAAGAGAGAATATTAAATGGATCAGCGGGCAAATAAAGTTGTCCTTCCAACATTCCTGCCGAAAGGACAAGGCTGACACATAGCATGATTGCTGATCTTTTCATGTACTTAGTGTAATGAAAACGCAGATATAGCTAAAATTTACGATATTGCACGACGTTTTAATCTGAAATAACTTAAGAACAAACAAATATGGATAGGAAGTGTTTCGATCAGTACCTGTGAGAGATAATTTTAATAATGATTTTTGTCCGGGATTAGTATGCTTATTTGCCATAGTCTTGTTATCAGCTTCTGTCTTTGGTTCAGGGGCATACGACCATGGTACCGCTACTGGTAAAGGTAAATTGCAAATTGATCTGACATTGAATCCATTTAATTCACTTGAATTTGGACAAACCTACGTAGTATTGGGTTATGGACTAACGAATCGACTGGATATTCATGGATATTTTGCAAACCAGACATCCGGAGAAAATAATTATTATGTTGGTGTTTTTTATCAATTTTTAAACCATGAATACTTGGATCTAGCTACCGCTTTAGGTACACGGCAGTATATCAACAGCCCGGTCAAACACCTGTTCTTTCCTCAATTACTTTATAATATAAAATTTAATTCCAAATTTTCTCTAGGGGGAAGTATAGTCACCATTCAGGATATAAAAGAAGGGAAACTGGAAGAGCTTGGAATTGCCCTGGATATAGCATTATTTATTCCACTGACCTCCTTGGTCAGCTTACCTGATTTTATTGAAGAGTTTAAATTGTCAATTGGTGCGTTCAAACCGGGGATTGATAAACCGGATTTTGGAAAATTTCTCCCAACGTATAGTCTTAACTTTAAGATCAATTTGAAGAAAAAAGAAAAATAAGTCGTTGCAACAGAAAATTTAAGTTAATAGGCACTCGGAATTCTGAAGGTTATCATTTGCCAGATGGTTAAAAAGATAATTTTGATATCCATCCAGAAGGTCCAATTTTCAATATAGTCAATATCATATTCTGTCCGTTTGATCATATCCTCTATAGCGTTTGTTCCACCGCGATACCCATGAACCTGAGCCCAGCCTGATATACCCGGTTTAACAAAACGTCTGACAGGATATTTTGGTATTTGTCGTGATAATGATTCATCTTCATACTGCATGTGTGGCCGTGGACCGATCACACTCATCTGTCCAATAAGAACATTTATGAATTGAGGGTATTCATCTAAATTTGTTTTCCTCAGAATCTTTCCAAACCAATAGACACGGTCATCCTCTTCAATCGTTATACTATCTTTTCCAAGGTAGGCAATTTCAGCTTTTTCAGGGTGATAATCCATCGTCCTGAATTTGTAAATGATAAACGGTTTTCCATCTATCCCAACCCGTAATTGCTTGAAGAACAATGGGCCAGGTGACGACAATGCCTGGAAAATTTTTGTCACTATGGGCAGCCAAGTAAGGACAAAGACAATAGAAAGTACTGCCATAATAATATCGACTGTTCTTTTAATCAATTTATTATGCATGTATAAGAGTGGTTCATTCCGTATGTCTAGGAGGGCAAAGTCAGCGACCATTTCAGCATCAAATCTTTGAGCTATTGATTTTGAATACTTTGGGATGATCTTTGAGCGTACACCGTAATTATCACATATAGTGAGAATATCTTCGAGATTATATATCTTTGATGGATTGAATATTATTGCAGCCTTGTAATGATTATCCTTGAAAAAGGATCGTAAAGTAGTATGATCCTCTTCGGTGTTATGGATTCTAACGATATGATCTAACCTATACCCGAGAGTGCTCAAATCATGCTCAAAATATTCACCAATCTTTTCAGGAACGTCCTCCGGCGTGATGATGATACAGGGGACAAAATTACCCCCCATTGACCTGTATTTGACGATCAATTGATGCCTGGAAAAAGTAGTAAATATCATTATTAGTAAAAATGCTGAGAGAAATAGGATATGAAAAAACCCGGAGCCCTTGAATTCAGCTGTAATGAAATTATATCCGAAGTAAATGGCGGCAAAAAATAAAAAGGCCTGTACCATTTGGCGTATCGCTGATGTAGTGCTTCGTACTCGTTGAACCATGTAGGTTTTAAAGAGTAAGCTGGCTAACATCCAGCAAAGCCCACTGAATGCTAACAGTTGTAAATAGTATCTATCCTCCCACAGTGACACACCGTCATGAGTGAGCTCAAAACTAGCAGCATATATCAAACCTAACAGAAAGATATCCATGGTGAAAAAAAAGGGCAGGATCAATGTATTATATCTTGTGAGTCGCATCCGCTGTTAAATTAAACCTATTCTAGGTTAGTGAATAGATAGTTTTATCAGAAGGGAATTTAAAAACGGAACCATTAAAACGGTTCCGTTTTTACGTTCAAACTCAGTTGAGTTTCAAAATGATTTCTAATTACTTATTTAACTTGCCGCATGTTATCCTAGATTGAGTTATAATAATCAA
>JAZGBQ010000080.1:0-6045 GCA_036476435.1 Fidelibacterota bacterium | reverse complement strand
AAATTTCGTTCGCTGGCCTATCCTGGGTGAGTACGTATCACCGAATAGATTACCACCCGGAGCAGGTCCTGGAGAATATTATGAAACCTATGAAAAAGAGGTTGACTATTTAAAACAGTGGATCCTTGATAGAATGTACTGGATGGACACCGAAATTATTTTTGAAAATTCTTATGACATTCCATTTCTTGTGATCAACGAAATTAATTACAATCCAAGTCCGGATCAAGGTACTGACGATAATTATGAGTTTATCGAAATTTTCAACGCTGGTAATAGCATAGTCGACCTGGAGAATTTCGCATTTACGGATGGAGTGGAATTTACATTTCCAGCAGGAACCTACATTAATCCATTTGAACATATTGTGATTGCAAATAATGCCCAAATTTATCTTGGCAATGAATACCAGATATTTGAGTGGGATTCAGGTAAACTGGCAAATGAAGGAGAACGAATTTTACTTACTGATGTCAATGGTAACATTATTGATGAGGTAACTTTTATGGGGGATCACACCTGGCCCGATATATCCGCGGGGAGTGAACCACCAATCGAATTGATAAGTCCAATTTTAGTAAATGATCTGGGAAAAAATTGGACTGTCAGTGAGGTAACTGGTGGTACACCGGGCAAATTCACTTTAGAGGTGGGCTTTGATTCGGACCTGGGCATACCGCAATTATTCACACTGCATCAGAATTATCCGAATCCATTCAATAATAAAACTACATTTCGTTATACTCTCACTCAGGACCTCGATGTGTCTCTAATAATTTATGATTTGAATGGGAAACTAATTAAGACATTAGTCGATCAATCCTATCGTGCAGGAACCCATCAGGTGCAATGGGATGGAAGAGACAAACAAGGGAGATTTATTGGATCAGGTGTTTACCTTTACAGACTTAATTCCGGAGATCGGACAACAACTCGTAAATTCGTTCTAATAAAATAAGTATATCAGGCTAGCATGATGATCTTTATCAATGCTTAATAAATGTTAGATTTCCATGCAGGTATTCATTGGAAGGATACCGGTCGTTCAATTAATTTTGGTACTGGATTCGAATCATTTCATGAAATCATTTTTAAAAAAATATAAAGCCCAAAGGAATCAGCAAGGCATTAAGCTGGAAGAGATTCATTCCCGCACGAAAATTAGCCTCGCTCATCTTGAAGCTCTCGAACAGGGGAATTTCGATATACTCCCACCGGCTTATATAAGACTTTTCTTTCGAGCCTATGTTACGGAAATCGGTGCCGATCCAGAAGCAGCGATGATTGAACTCGATAAGCTGCTGGCTACCGATACAAAAAAACCAACGCCAGAAGAACCAAAGGAAGTATCAAGACCTAATAATAAGGATAAATCAAATAAGACAGTTACTATTCACAAGTTTGGTAAGCAAAACCGATCCAATCTGATCAAGGGATTAATATTATTAATTATCTGGATATTTGCAATTATCATAATCCGAAAGATTACCTTGACCGATGGTATTGCATCAATTCCTGACAGTGATATTCAAACAGGCGAGATGAGTTATTTTTTACGTTCGGACAATCTTAATACCAGCTTCCAGGAAATCAGCACTGCTGACAAATTTCTGGAAATTGATCCGCCCTATCAAGTCTTGATCAGCAGCACTGATCAACACTTCATATCAGTCACATCTGATAGTTCCATTCCCGAGGATGTTATCCTGGTTCCTGATAACCCCAGAGAATTTGCCTTTGGTTCATATCTTGATATTATTCTAAATCGAGGAAATGGAATTGAACTTCACATAAATGGCGAATCTTTGGATTATGACCTGTACTTACCACAACCCATCCGTGTCACATTTAGAAGTGACCCTTTTAGAGTAACAGTAAAACATTTTTCGCCCTTACAATAACTAACCCACATTAAACATCTTTAGATTTCTCCTCGGTTGATTCGTTTTTTGTACGATCAACTATAAATAAGTGTTGACACCTGTGGTTAATACAACTAACATTGTGGGTAGTTGTGGGTAATTTTCCCTTTCTTTTTTAGAGATGAGCCGAAATAAAAATACTTTTATTGGCGAATACGCCTATTCTATTGATGCAAAAGGACGCATCAACATACCTGCTAAATTCAGGCAGGTTTTATCTGAAGACAATGAAAAAACATTTGTAATCACACGCGGGTTGGATCCCTGCGTCTGGATATATCCACAAGTGGAATGGGGTAAAATTGAAGCGGAATTGCGAGGTCTGTCCTCCCTCTCAGCCCTCCATAGAACAGTTGTCCGAAACGCTGTGCGTTACGCCTTCAGTACCCAATATGATAAACAGGGGCGGATTCAAATAACCCCCCCCCTCATCGATTATTCTCACCTTGATAAGAGTATCCTCATCCTTGGAATGGTAAACAAAATCGAGGTTTGGAATCCGGATATCCTTGAAAATGTGGATAAACAAAGTCGGGCCATTGATCCTGTCAAATATGAAGAACTTGCTGAAAAGATCAAACTCTAAGGCAAAGAAAATTGGAGGCCACACCGAAACATATCCCTGTTATGGTATCGGAAGTAGTCTCCTACATGGGGATCCAACCCAAAGGTGTTTATTGCGACTGCACAATCGGTTTGGGCGGCCATTCGCGGATTATACTTAATGAGTTATCGCAAGATGGGCGATTGATTGGGATTGACGTGGATGAAGAGATGCTATCTCTTTGCCAATCTGAGTGGGATCCATTTCCACCTAACCTTACATTATACCACGAATCTTATAACAATATAAATCACATTCTGAGAGATCAGAATATTAAATCCGTCGATGGAATCCTCCTTGATTTAGGACTTTCTTCAATCCATCTGGATGAATCTAAACGTGGATTTTCCTACCGCCGAGAGGAGCCTTTAGATATGCGGTTCTCTTCAAAATTCAGCATGTCGGCAAGTGACATTATAGCTAATTCAAGTGTTGAACAACTGGCGAATATCATTTATCAATTTGGTGAGGAATGGAAGTCAAGAAAAATCGCTCGAGCAATAAAAGTTTCCAAGGTCATGAATTCCGTTGGCGATCTACGAGGTGCAGTTGCATCCGTGACACCGCCCCATGCTCTTGATAGAACACTTGCCAGAGTTTTTCAGTCCATTCGAATCGCTGTTAACAATGAATTGGAACAATTGTCTGACTTTTTGGAGATATTTATTGATGTTCTTTCTACGGGGGGCAGGATTGTCGTAATCAGCTTCCACTCACTGGAGGATCGTTTAGTTAAAAATTCATTCAGACAATATCGAATTAACGGTCATTTAGAAATTCTGACTAAAAAACCAATTCGTCCAACTGTTGATGAAACTTCCATAAACCGACGATCAAAGAGTGCACGACTCCGTGCTGCAATGAAGGTGTAACAATGAATACTCGTAAAACTAAGCGAATAAACCTGAAACAAAAAAATTTCTTAAGTACAATGGTATTTTTCCTGGTTACGATTTCAATGATTAGCGGGTTGGTTGCTTATCTCTGGGTTTATACCGAAGTGGACGAAGCATTAATAGCCCTGGAAATACAGAGAAAAACCGTTATCGAGTTAACAGATGAGATAAAAAAAATACACAGTGAAATTGAATATTTAAAAAGGGTGGATGTTATTTCGAAGAAGGTCTACCAAGAATTGGGGATGGTAGTTGCAACACCAGAGACAATCATGGTTTATATAGAACCTGAATTCATGGTTTATAATAGTGACTAAGATATTTTTAAAATTTAAAAAGCGTATTAATATTTTATCATTCGTTGTATTGCTTGTATGGACTGGAATTTGCTGCCGCTTGTCCTATGTTCAAGTAATCCACGGAAAGGAATATCGAACTCAGGGTGTCCGGCAGGGCCAAATTCGTGAACCCCTTGCAGCTTTGAGAGGAAATATTTTTGATCGTAAGGGTGTGTCGCTGACCCAAAATATTATTCATTATACGATTGCAGCTTTCCCGAAATTGGTAACGAATAAGAATGCGATTGCCGCTGCCTTAAGTGAATGCACAGGAAGAGACCAAGTTTACTATCTTGATAAACTTCAGTCAAAAAACCATTTTGTATATCTTGAAAGAAATCTTCCAAAAGAAACTTGCGCACCATTTTTAACCCGAGATTTTGATGGAATCTCCATCGAGAGAAAAGCACGCCGTTTTTACCCACACCGGCAAATTGTCGGTCAAGTCGTAGGGTTTGCTGATGTTGATGATAAAGGCTTAACCGGAATAGAACGTCAATTTGATAAATACATTAACGGAGAACCTGGCTGGATCATTAAACAAAGAGATGGATTAGGTGGATCAAATGTGAAAATTGACTACCCTATGCGGGCACCAGTGGATGGATCTCATATTCAGTTGACCATCGACCTGGAATACCAAACCATACTCAAGGAAGAACTTCAGCAGCGCGTGGAAGAAACCACTGCACTAGGCGCTACCGGAATTATTCTGAATCCACAAACCGGTGCAATTATAGCAATGGCATCTGTGCCGGATTTTGATCCGAATCAACCCAATCATTACGCTATCGAATTCCAGAAAATTAGGGCTATTACGGATCAATTCGAACCGGGATCAACTTTTAAAGTTGTATCTACCACCGCTGCGCTTGAGTTGGAAACTGTTACACCCAATGATGAGTTCTATTGTGAATCGGGCAGTTATAAATATGAAAATATCACCATTGAAGACCATGAAAAATATGAGATCCTGACAGTATCACAAATAATAGAACACTCCAGCAATATTGGAATCATTAAGATTTCCGAGACCATCAGCAATGAACAACTCTATAAATATGCACGCCGTTTTGGATTTGGATCATTGACAGCAATTAATCTCGACGGAGAAGTGCCGGGAACGCTTCGTAAACCGAGTGAGTGGAGCCGGATATCTCGAGCGGAAATGTCCATGGGACAAGAGGTCGGAATTACAGCACTGCAACTAGCAATTGCTTACAGCGCTATCGCCAATGGGGGATTTTTGTTAAAACCTCGATTAGTCGAGCAAATCGTCAACCCAGATCAGAAGATTATATATTCAGAAAAGCCTGAAGTCATACGAAAAGTTTCTGATAGAAAAGTTATGGACGATATTAAGAATATGTTGGGGAAGGTCGTTCAATCAGGAACGGGGATCCAGGCCGGAATTCCTGGATGGGAAGTGGCCGGTAAAACTGGAACCGCACAGAAATTTATCGATGGAAGTTATTCTCAAAGGAAATTTATCTCAAATTTTGTGGGGTTTTTTCCCGCCTCAGATCCACAACTACTTTGTGCAATTCTACTGGATGAACCAAGAATGCCATACCATTGGGGGGGGATCGGTGCTGCACCACTATTTAATCGAATCATGAAACGAATAATTAATCTTGATGATACCATTCAACCGCCCATTCCGCAAGTTGATGAAAATAAGAATAAACCTATTCTTGTTGATAATGAGCAAATGAAAGACTCTGAACAAATCCGGGATCAGGGGGTTTACCTGAGTACGGTCGCAGCGATGGATATTCAAAGTAATAAGAATATTATTCTTGTACCAGAGGTTCGGGGGATGAGTTTAAAAAAAGCTATCACAACCCTTAAACAGGCGGGATTGAATGTGAAATTTCAGGGTTCGGGACGAGTAGTCTGGCAAAGCCCCGGCCCTGGTAAAAGTGTTAATAAAAATTCGCAGTGTATAATCGGTCTTCAATGAAACGAAATTTACAAAAACTGATGACCAACCTTTTACCGGATTACTCACAGGTTCCACCAATCATGATTAGCGGACTGTGTACCGGTTCAAAATCAGTGAATCCCGGTGAGCTTTTTGTGGCTATACCCGGGACGCAGTTAGATGGTCACAATTTTATTGATGAGGCTATATCCAATGGTGCAGCAGCTGTGATTACTAATGGACGGGAATTGGGTATGTTGTCAGTTCCGCAGATCAAAGTGGCCAATCCACGGAGGGCTCTATCATATATAGCCTCTGCGTTCTTCGGCCACCCGTCACGAAACCTTACAGTAATTGGTAT
>JAZGBQ010000008.1:0-4190 GCA_036476435.1 Fidelibacterota bacterium | reverse complement strand
ATATCTGGATGCGATGGTTTGGGAAGAAGAGTGGACAGCGGCTATACATTCTTCAGGAATTTGCAAAATACCCCTTTCTTGTGCTTCGTGCTCTTGTAGAGAGAAAACCGAAGTGGGATGGTCAACTTACTGCGCTCAAAGAAGAACACTCCGAAGTTCGGGATGTTAGTTTGGCTTAGACTTTCATTGTATTCTTATGTGTGGTTCGCTATCTAGAAGGTTGGTATAGTAGAAAAGTGTCCACGGGGATAGTCTGGATTTCTAATGGCCAAGCCCCTTTTATCCTACCTTTTGGAACACCAATATTCCATTCCAAGAAGTCGGGTGCCATGGGCAATAAGTAGGGTCTGCTGAAAAATATGTTTACGTGTGATGTAGGAAGACATCTGTGATGATGTATCTTATTCACTTACCTGGTTGAGTCCTCTCTCTACATCCGTGCCACTGCTGTCCTCAGGTTCATTCCCAGGATACCACCTCTTATCCACATCTCAGCTCCCTCTACTCCTTGATACAGGATACGATCCAGGCGGTAGTGGGTTTTGCCATGGCCGAAATGTCCCTCGATACGGTTCCGTTCTTTTTGTTTTTGCTTTAACCACCGGTCCGTCGATGGTCTATTCTTTCCCTTACGACCTAATCGTTTAAATGCACCCCGAATCTCTTCCTCCTCCATCAAATCGCGGTTCTTGCGGCTCCCATATAATTTAGGTAATTGCTAAGTATTTCGGACCCAATAATGTTTAATAACGTTGATTTCAGTATTCCGTAACATACTAAGAATCAATGGATAGAGGTTCTCCTCCCTGTGATTGAACCGATATGAAATTTCACCTAGAAAAATATGGAGTAACTTTTTAGGCACCCCCCGTAATGGATACAGCCAATGCTTGGCATAACTCCAAAACCCCTCAATCCCATTGATATGATCCCGCCCCATGGGAACACCACCACTCTTGTGAACTACCACGTGATTTCCCCGGAGAGCCAACGATGCGTAGGCATGCCAGTCATCCGTGAAGTACAGACTACCAGGCCTGGTATTAATCTGGACCAACCGCATCACTTCCTGTCTATTTCGTCGAGGTATTGGAAACACATGCACCTGACCGTTCCGTTTCAGAATTCCGAACACGATCACTTTCCCACTTGCTCCCCAACCGCGCTTGCCCTTGCGACGGCCGCCAAACATCGTTTCATCCAGTTCCAGATCACCATCAAACGGTTCCATGCACTCCTGATCCAGGGCCATGACCACACGATAGCAGCGGTAGAACCGATCCAAGGTAGGACGGCTGGCAATCCCATGAAAGCGAAGCCGGTACACCGGAACTCCCAGACAGAAATAATCCAGGACCTGACGCTTGGAGACTTCACTAATTCGGAAACTCTCCCAGATAGATCTGTTCCTGTACCGATAACCACACTGACGACATTTGCAACGGCCATCAGATAAATGCCAACTCCAATGAAAGCCACACTGAGGACAAACTTGTTTCACCAACCAAACTTACCTTTCCAGGTCCGTTTTGGTTAGCAATTACCATAATTTTATCGCCCGTAAAAGAGGAGGGTTTCTTCCCAAACCTGGTCTCATAATTATTTATCTGCTCTCTCACCACCTCGGTGATTGCCTCCGAATAATTGTCATGACTGAGCCTGTCCAAAAACAGAAAACCATCGACATGACTCAGAGCACCCTTTGGCCCAAACTCAACCTTTTTGCCACCTTCCTTTCCCCGTTTTATCGGACGAACATAAGGCCGGTGAAAACTGACAACCCTCTCTTTAATGGTGTGAACGTTCTCCTTATACATCGTCATCTGTTGAACATATATCGTTCTCGCTACTCTCAGTTTCTCCGCAATCACATGACCGATTTCCTGGCCTGCTGCTCCCAACGTTATAATGGCGTCCTCCAACTGCTTCAGGTTCCGACGGACAAATTGTAACATCTGTCTCTTGGCCTGCTTCACCGCTTTCTTGGTCTTTGTCTTCTTCTTAGCAAAATTCAAATAGGTCTTTCTGGCTGTACGGCAATAGGTGCGGTAGCTCTTACCAATTTTCTTCCCCGTCGTTCTAATGGTGTTCACCAACCACTCACGGACATCATTCAACAATCCTACGTCGTTGGGATATTTGACGTTCTCCGGAAACACCGTGGCATCTACTAACAGTCCTTTCCCCTTGATAATCCGTCGATCGATTAATACCCGGTAGGTGTTCTCCTCTAACTGTTTGAAATATTTGACTCCCAACCGTTTGCGCAGCTTTGTTAATGAACTGGGATCAAGAGACGCTTGAGTCACAAAATGCTCAAAACCGTCCGCCAGCTGGCGGACATGTAGGGATTCTCCATGACTGCCTGCACTACCTCACGATCACTTAACCCTGTCATGTGCTTCAACAGAAACAATCCAATCACCAGGTGAGCATCCAGAGCCGGCCTCCCAATATCCGAAAAATAGCCGCGGTATTCCGCTTCTAGCTCATCCCAGGGTATCAATTCTGCGATGCGCAACCATCGATTATTCTCATCCAATTTTCCACCGAAAGGGAATAATTCCTCAAATAACGGTATCGTCTTGCGATCTTTGCCTTTATACACTGCTGAAATCTCCTGTCATAACTGCAAGGGTTTGAATGGATAAAATACAATAACCATGCATTTTGTACCCATTATTGACCCTAGAATATAATATGTATTTACAATAATATCAAGTAGTTATATATTTATTTTGTCGTTTTTCAGCAAACCCTAAGTAGTTTGGTCTAAAAAAATTCGATATTGGTTTGTACTACTAGAAACAAAATCCATTGTTGCTTGTCGTTGAACATCACCATTTGCATCGTCGATTAATATGATACAACCTGAGGAGAAAAATGGCTCTGCCAATTGTAATGCCTTTAGTTGATTCTCACAGGTATGTAAAGCATCGTAAAAAGGATAATATTATCCTATCATATAAGAAAAAAATACGTCTACATATTGTTTAATCCCTTCTTCTAAAGAGAATGTATTAGAATCATAACCAGTAGAATGTAATTTGGTTAAATCTGCTTGTGTGAAATACTGGTAACTATCTTTTAGTTCATCAGGCATGTCAATATACTCTATTCTTATCGACTTATTTAGCGTTTCGAAAATAGCAACTGCTAAATCATTGAACGATCTGGCAAAACCTGATCCTACGTTATAGATACCTGATTGTATATCACTATTGAATAAATAAACCATTGTATCTACTACATCACTTACAAACAAAAAGTCCCGTTTTTGCTCTCCATTTTTATACTCATCGCGATACGACTTAAATAATCGAATAATTCCACTGTTGATTATTTGAGGAATAGCTTGGAATGCTACACTGGCCATATGTCCTTTATGGTTTTCATATGGTCCAAACACATTGAAAAACTTAATTCCATACCATTTCGAAGGAGTAGTTTTCTGTTCTAATACCCACAGGTCAAATAGGTGTTTGGAATATGCATATGGGTTGATAGGTTTATAATCATATATCTTTCTATGATCATCTGAAAAACCAAGACCGCAATTGCCGTAGGTTGCTGCGCTACTGGCATAAATAAGAGGAATTTGTTTATCGGTACACAATTCCCAAAGCTTTTTTGAATAAACAAAATTATTTGTGACTAGATAATCAAAATCAGGTTCCATTGTATCAGAACAAGCACCTAAGTGAATCACATAGCTGACATTTATATCGGCATTTTCTTTGAGCCATTCCCAAAGTGAGTATTTATGTATGTACTGCTTGAATTTCTTACCAATTAGGTTTTTCCATTTTTCTGTCGAAGCTATATTGTCAACAATTAGAATATCTTCTATGCCCATTTTATTTAATGCTAAAAGTGTGTTAGCTCCAATAAAACCCGCACCACCAGTAAATATGATCATAACTTTTTAATTCAACATTAGTTATTGGTATTGTACGAAAATGTGAAAAGACAATCCCTGTTCATGAGTTTTACTAATTCAACCGATAACTTTTAATCGACAACTGTCCTAAATATTTATGCTAGTGTTGCAGTTATCGTGTTCCTTGTACCTAAACCATTTTTATACATTATTAATTATGAAAAGGATGACTGTCATTAGATTATTTCTCACAATTCTTTGAGAGCAATTGCATGTGGATTTCTATTGTATGATTTCTGTATCTACTCTA
>JAZGBQ010000079.1:0-2288 GCA_036476435.1 Fidelibacterota bacterium | reverse complement strand
TCCGTGTATTTTCTGGCAAATGTCACCTTCATTTTCACTCGGGATAAGTAATGAATGGTTCCTGGCAGCCATTTTGTTTATATTAATCGGATTTATAATTGCTATTAGTGAGATTCTTCGAGTCACCTCTAATATTTCACCCGAATCCAACCGAAAAGTGGTTCATTTATTAGTTGGATCTCTTGTTACTATTAGTCCATTCCTTTTTCAATCAAATCGTCCGGTCTTAACGCTTGCGGGAATATTCTGTTTCATTAATTTATGGGCAATTAGGTCTGATAAATTTCAGGGCATGCATACTGTCAATCGTGTTAGTTACGGCACAGTATTTTTCCCAGTTTCGTTTTTTATTCTCACACTTTTCTGGTGGACCAGACCAGTAGCTATTGTTATCGCCATAGCGCTTATGACTTTTGCAGATACGATTGCTGCAATAACAGGCGAAAAATTGGGCAAAATTCGAAAATATAAAATCTGGGAGGATGGTAAATCCGTTGAGGGCAGTCTGGCGATGTATCTATCATCCTTTATTTTGGTTTTCCTGATCACTCTCGTCTTATCATGGTACACGAATAATATGGCATATTACTCACTAACTTTTATCCTTGGGGTCGCCGGTTTTACAGCGCTTATTGCAACGATTGCAGAATCATTGAGTAAACAAGGTTCAGATAATTTATCAGTTCCGATCATTTTCGCAATAACATTTGATCAATACCTGGTGAATTTTACACTTGGTGATTTGAATTCATTCATCATCTGGGCATTTGTATCTCTAATCTTTCTTGCGTTTGCATATAGGGCAGAAGCGCTTACAGGTGATGGAGCAGTTGCAGCATATTTAATAGGATTAATTATTTTTGGATCAGGAGGCTGGAGCTGGATAATACCATTATTGATTTTCCTTGTTAGCTCTTCCCTCCTTGCTAAATACCAGAACCCAGATGCACCCGGTTCAAAAAGGAATATAAGCCAGGTATTCGCTAATGGATCAGTAGCATTGACAATTGCACTGCTTCACTTTTATTTGAGTCTCCCAAACGCGTTTATCCTTTATTTAGCAGCAATTGCCGCTGCGACTGCGGACACCTGGGCGACCGAAATTGGTTTTTTCAGCCTTCGACAGCCGGTAAGCATCGCTACTCTAAAAAAAGTCGAAAAAGGCAGCTCCGGAGGAATTACTCTATTAGGAACTACAGGATCAGTTATAGGAGCTGCGGTTATCGGATTAACAGGTATGTTGGGGGGACTTTCAAGTTTAGAGGCAGCGGTAATAACGGTCGCTGGTTTTACCGGCAGTATATTAGATTCTATTCTTGGAGCAACAATCCAGGGGAAATTTCAATGCCCCGAATGCAACAAAATCACTGAAAAAAGAATACATTGCGGGATTAAATCCATCAAAATCGAAGGATTTGCATGGTTGGATAACAATCTTGTGAATTTCATTAATACTGCTGGCGGAATTATTACCGTTATTCTTATCTTTTCTGCCTTAAAATGACAACTGACAGAAAAAAACAACTTTACAGACAACTTCTTGAGAAAACGAAGGCTTTACTTGGACCTGATGGATATCAGATGGACTCCATGGGGCGTATGGCAACAATAACCGCTATTTTAAAAATTCATTTTCCTGAATGGATTTTTATTGGATTTTATCGCCGGATTGAAGATAAAATTCTTGAGATAGGACCATATCAGGGAGCTGTGATCGCGTGCGGTATTATTCGATTTGGGCAAGGAGTTTGTGGAGAAGCGGCAGATAAGAAAAAAACCATCAATGTCCCTGATGTAAGCAAACACGAAAACTATATTTCATGCAGTCCTGAAACCCGATCTGAGATCGTGATTCCGGTCTTAAAAGATAACAATGTTGTTTCAATGCTTGATGTAGATTCTCCTGTATTATCAGGATTTGATTCAATTGATGAAAAGTATCTAGAGGAAATTACCAGCTACTTGTGATCGACTGGATTTTTTACATAATTACGATCATCCCAATCCTGGGATACCTCGAGTTACATTATAAATTTCCTTTTCTTCCCTTTAGCCGATATTTCATTAAAGAGCCTGAAATATTTGCTGATGCACCACATAGGATAAATCCCGGTTCTCTCCTACCGATCAGTATTCTTGTCAAAGATGCTCACCGGTTTCCTATCAATCTGAAAAAAATCAATATTAAAATTCAATCACAACTTACCGAGGTAATCAATGAAGAAATCCTAATCAATTGTAAAATCAGATCAAAATGGTGGGAAAAAATCATTGAATATGAAATTCAT
>JAZGBQ010000078.1:0-2815 GCA_036476435.1 Fidelibacterota bacterium | reverse complement strand
CCCATCTCGAACACGGAAGTTAAGCCCTATTGCGCCGATGGTACTGCACGGGAAACCAGTGTGGGAGAGTAGGTAATCGCCGGGAATCTTTTTTAATAAATAAAACCTCAATCTCACCATTTGGGGTTTTTATTTATATAGTAAAATAATAAGAGATTATTCTCCCGAAGACGGTTGAGAGGAAGTTGCTGTTCTGTTTTCAGATCATCCTTACAATTAATTAACAATTATTTAATTAATTTAGAATCTTACAAAATATTTTTCACAGCAATAAATTGATCTAGCCGAAAGAATCTACTAATTTCTAATGTATGAAATCCCCATTCATATCAATATCCTCAATGCAGTCTACATTTCTGCTGATATTATTTTCGTTTGGAATCCAGTGTTTAAAGGCTCAGGATGCAAATTATAATATTTACGAATATTCTGAGGATCAACTTTATTCTTTCCAACTGAAAAATGGTGATAGGATTATTGGAACGGTTATTACGGAATCACATGCTGAATTGCTGGTGGATAAACCAAACGGTGAAGAAATTAGAATTGACAAAGCTGAGATCGTTGCGAAATTTACCGTTGAAGGAAAAATTAAGAACGGAAAACTCTATCGCCGTGATCCTAATGCCAGTGTATATATATTTGCGCCATCAGCATTCCCAATTTACCGGGGCAAGGGATTTTGCCGCGATTTTTGTCTTTTCTTTCCATCTGTTAATTATGGTCTGACAAACCACCTGTCACTACAGGGCGGATTATTCTGGTATCCCGGCATGGATATTAAAAGTACTCCCTTCGTTGGTAATTTAAAAGGTACGTTATTAAACACAAATGTATTTTCATTAGCCAGTGGGCTGATGTATGTTAATTTTCCGGCAACCGGAGATGATGAAATATATGGTGCCGGTTTTATGTTTGTAACCGGAACACTTGGAACTGAATATTCGCACGGATCCATTTCAACGGGTTGGGGTTATATTCAATCCGAGAATGGTTGGGAGATCATGGAAAAACCCATAGCTGTGGCGGCTCTAAATGTGCGCGTTCTCCCATATTTATCATTCGTTTCAGAAAACTGGTTTTACCCCGATGTGGCATTGGAAGATGCACTTCTTACAATCTCCGCTCGATTTTTCGGGCAGCAAATAGGGTTGGATATTGGAGCAATATTTTCAGTGAATTCACTCAAGGATGGTAATACACCAATCCCATTAATATCAATCACGTATCATTACAGGTAATCTTATCCGGGAAGTTTGTTATTCTAAGACGAACCTAAATGTTACATCACCGTTTTGATTGACCTGGGGTGCACTGGGTTCCAAAGGATTTAAACGCCATTGTTTCAATGCTTTCATTGTAATGGATTCAAGAGTAACATCGCCTTTTTGTGTCGGAATCATATCACCTACGGTTCCATCGGGAAGCACCGTGATCCTGATCTTGATTCGAACTTCCTTGTTTACACCGGGAGGATAGGTTGGTAGTGGATCATACTGAATTTCTCTTTCAAACCCGTCCCAACTGATCTCATAGGGTTTTTCTATAGTGTAGTCACCGGATGTTCCCACGGATGGTTTAAATGATGTGATTTTCTCATCAGTTATGGTGTTTGATGATGAATATTCAGGCCTATCTCCCGGAAAAGTAATTTCTTCCAGACTACCGGTTTCACGCTCCATACCCTGGAGAGGATCAGATATCCCGGAAATCTTCTCCGTGCTTTCATCAATATCTAATTTTGATCGATCTTCTTCAGGGATTACATCAGTGCTGCGCTCAGTCATCCGTCTTTGTGGTATTTCAACTATTCGTTCAAGGGGTGTCTCATCGATTATTTGTTGCTGTACAGGGGGTACTAGCGCTGTTTCATCCGCTATCGTAGAAGTCTTGTTGTCAGGTTGGTAGCTGGAAACTGATAGTTCTGTATAATCGGAATATTCAACTGGTTTTTCAACGACTATGATAATGAATAATATGCTGAGTAAACCATGAAATATAAGGGAGACCACCCAACCTTCATATTGTGTTCTACGCTGATTAATGGATCGTATCATTCCAGCTTTTCAGTGGCAATATTAAAATTGGAAGCGCCAACTTTTTTACCAATATCCAATACTTTCACAGTATGGTCAATCGTTACATCGCGATCAGCCCGGATAATAATAGCTTGATCGGGATTCAGGATCATCAGCTGATTCCATTTGGCCGGCAATTCGTCCAAACTTACTTTTTCATTGTTAATGTATGTCTCGCCATCTTTGGTAAGTGTAAGCGTAATGCTTCTTTCATTGGTTGCTTCCGATACATCTGATAACGGTAGTTTTACCTTAATTCCAGGTTGGATGATAAATGTCGAGGATAACAGGAAAAAGATCAGTAATAACATTACAATATCCGTAAGTGAAGAAAATGAAAATGTATCAAGGAGTTTGTTTTCAGTTTTTAATTTCATGACCTGTTCACTCGGAAATAGGGGTCTTACGGGTTTCCAGCACTAATTCCACCAGTTCCGATGAACTGGACTCCATTTCAAATGCCTGTCGTCCAATCTTTGATGTGAGGTAGTTATAAAATATATACGTCGGAATCCCTACTGAAAGTCCGGCAGCGGTAGTCAGCAGAGCTTCCCATATTCCACCTGCCAGAACGGTAGCATTTACATTCCCTCCGAGTCGTTCAATATCCATAAATGCCTGGATCATTCCTGTGACAGTCCCCAGAAAACCGATAAGTGGTGCTATACCGGCGATTGTAGCTAGAATACCCATGTTTCTTTCCATAAGATGAATTTGCTCTGTTCCAGCTGTTTCCA
>JAZGBQ010000077.1:0-3613 GCA_036476435.1 Fidelibacterota bacterium | reverse complement strand
GTATATTGTAGTGATTATTGATTAAATTCTTACTGAATTATTAATATCGAGAAAACCAATGAGTGATGAATTTTTTAGTGATTTAGATAAAAAGTTGAAAAATCAAGCCAATAAAAATGAAATGGGAAAGAGTCAGGATGAGAAATTGTTGCAAAAAGTTAAAAATATCACAGAAACAGTCACCCCATTACTAAACGATTATAAAGCTAAATTATCCAAAAGGGGAATTACTGCGAAACTGTCAGTCTATCCCGCTGGTTTTGAGTTCAAAATGTTTTATAAAGATGGTGGCGAACACGGTATTAAGCTTACACGAAGTGTACATAGTAAAAAATATCTGTTTATAGGTATTTATACAAATGATGATGGGAAAAAATTTGCAAGTGAAGGTGGAGGACCCAATATAACTAAATTTTCAATCGATGTATTTGAAAAATATCTGCAAAATGAAATAAATGACTATTTATATTATGCAGAACGTCATCGCGGAATAAAGTGAATATTCCTTTAAACACTAATCATCATTATTCAGTTATTTAGTTAATACTCTGGATTTGACAAAAAATATGTGTGGTGTAGATCCTTAAATATAGATACCCCGTCCCCTAGGGCGTCATATCCGCCCCCTCTTCCCTGATCGTCAAAATGTAATCGAAGTTTATGTATTTATCATTTACCAGCGATTGCTAGTACCTGAGTTCACCATACGATTTTCTTTTCTTCCTCATATGACAGCGGCTTTTGAAACAATTTGAGCGCCTTTATCACGCATTTCCTTTATTGCCTTTTCGCTATCACCTACTGTCACATCTACAGCCCGAATTGCATCCTTTACGACCTTAACCTGATAACCCTTTTTTAGCGCATCCAATACTGTTTCCTTAACACAGTAATCTGTGGCAAGTCCGCAAACATACACAGAGTCCACATCTATATCATTCAATTGTGTAGCCAAATCAGTGCCTTGAAAACCAGAATATGAGTCATCATTGATCAAGTATCCTTTGTTAATTATAGTTACCGTTTCAGGTAGCTGCAGTCCTGGATGAAATTCTGCACCAGGGGAATTCTGTACGCAATGAATTGGCCAAGGGCCACCCTGATCCACAAAGCTAATATGCTTTTCAGGATGCCAATCCCGAGTAAAAAATAATGGAAGATTTGCTTTTTGAAACCACTCAATCATACGATTGATTGGTGGGATTATCTTATCACCTTCCTGTACAGCAAGAGAACCACCAGGACAAAAATCGTTTTGAACATCAACAACAATCAACGCGGTTTTTTTCATAGATATTCAACAGTGGTCAATTTCGGATTTTCGTTATAATAACGACCAACTTTTGCCATGGGTTTACCATTTACTTTAACAACATCCGCAGTGAAATCGATCTGTCCTTCCAAAAAAGCTGATCCTATTCCATAAGCATCTACCGGAACACTGCTTGTTTCAAACGCCCTAATCCGCTCCTTATTAAACCCTCCGGACACAATAATCTTCACATGTTGAAATCCTTCACGATCCAACGCTTGGCGAACATTATTAACCAATTGTGGGTTGACACCTGTAACAGAGAAAGGTTCCATCACACTATTTACAGATTTATCAACACATGATTCAGATGTATCCAATCTCACGCCCCATAATTTGTTTCCCATTACCCGAGCAACTTCTAAACTTGTTTTTACACTATCGTTATGAAAATCTACCAATGCAATGAGCGGAGTGTCCGGATAATATTTGTTGACAAGTTCAGAGGCTTTAACGGTATCACCCATACACACTGCAATAAGGGCGTGTGGCGTAGTTCCAGCACCGGTAGATCCCCACCATGCGCCCTGGGCATCAGTTGATACCAGAGAAGCTCCTCCAATACTGGCAGCATATCCGTCCCCTCCCTGCAATGTCCAGTGATCAAAGCGAGCAGGAAAAAACAAGATCGATTTACCATTTGTCACCTGAGCTACTTCATATACATTTGTAGCAATTCTGGTACGACGTGCCAATACACCTAAGTAGATGGTCTCCAGATGAACAAATTGATATAATGGTCCTTCAATTGTCATTACTGTTTCATAAGGTTCGATGGTATCACCATCGTTCAGTGTCCGAATCTCCAGTTCATGACCGGTCTTTACCCAGAGAGCATCCAATTGATATTCCAATTCAAGCCGCTGTTTACGGGCATCGATCCATTCTTTCTCATCTGAGCCATAAACTGTTCGGATGTGTTGTTTCACTTTAATATACTCATCAAAAATTCGATATGCTTCTTCGAGATCCCTGTAATATCCAGAACACAGCATCAGTATTGCCAGAATTTCATCCACTCCACATAAAAGACCGCCCTTCTTTTGAAAAACCTGCATAAGAGCTCGATCATTAATACCTGCTTTCTCCATAACTATCTTAGACCGCCAGAAGTACACATCTGTTCGATAACCCCGGCGGATCTCATGGACTGGAATGTCAAAGGTTTTTGGTGGAAGTGGTTTCCATTTCTTTTTTTTCATGCTATTACCTTTGATTATACTAAATGGTAAAAATTACTTACTAATCCTCAAGGAATATGACAATAATTAAATTAGGGATTTAGGACATGTATTGCAGTTAGAACGTATGAATTGTTATCCTTGACCTTACCCTAAAAGTAGTACCAATGTTTAAGTTACTATCAAGTGATACGTTAGAAAGTTGGATTTTTACAAAAAATATATGTGGGGATAGTCTTAATATCTAAGTACTCCTCCCCCAAGGGCGTTATACCGCCCCCTTGTTTGTTGTAAATAATAAAACTATTGAAAAAATGGATTTGATAGGTAGATTGAAAAACCTCAAAAATCACCTTGTTTTGAGGTAAAACAGTACATTATTTCACCCTAAAAAGCGTACATATAGCGTACGCTACTTCTTTTCTCGTCGGTTATCCAGCGGACTCATAATCCGTTGCCCTGCCAATAGATTAATCAGTCCAATTATATTCTGTACCCGAAGAATCCAAAATTATCAAGGTTATTTATATCCGATGACAATTTCATATCTATCAATAAATCAAGTACCGCCCTCTTGATTACCATTTACGTAGTCGTTCCCCATGAGATTTTCATCGGTATCCCACAGGTATCCCAATTCACTCCCAACCTCTTAACCACCTGTTATGCGCTCGATCCTCATGAGATTACAATCAGTATCCATTATGTATCCAGAAAAGTGGTTTTTAGTAAAAAATAAAGTGGATAAAATATATTATACTGAAAATTATATATTTTTTATACCACCCTGGGTAACCTCATTTATTCGTGATATTTTTTTAATCTCTTCGACTACTTTGCGTGGGATGTCGTTTCTTCGAATATTTTTGTTAAGTACTACATCTCCCACGATATTTATCATTTTCTGGATTAATTCCACGGACTCTTCAACAATCTCAACGAATGATTTTCCTTTAAGCAACTTCTGGGCTCGTTGTTCAATGTTATTTCGAATTTTACCATAATTCATTACTTGATCAATACATAACTTACTGTATTCTTCAATTGTTAATGCATTCTGCTCGTAAGCCTGCTGTGTCTCAGCCTGTAGTGATCGTATTTTCATTAGATCCACAGTATC
>JAZGBQ010000076.1:0-5281 GCA_036476435.1 Fidelibacterota bacterium | reverse complement strand
ACAGGATGATAAAATTGACTCTAAAAGCTCGCCTGAAATTACAAGATCTTCATGGGGATTAATTGAAATCGATAGGTCGCAGGTATATAAAGATGTAATAGTATATCCTGGAGGCAGCAGATCTTGGGATTGGTCAGAAACAGGGACAAGCCACGAATCAGGAATACAGTGGTCTGATGTTGAAGAAATTTTGAGCAATGGAGCTGAGGCTATCGTCCTTTCCAAAGGAATGCTGAATCGATTAAGAATTTCAAAAAATCTTATAAATGAATTAAAAATGCGTGGCATTGAGGTCTATGTTCATACTACAACTACCGCGATAAATAAATATAATGAACTAAGAACAAATAAAAAGGTTGGTGGACTGTTTCATTCGACCTGTTAACAATTTTATCAGGAATTAGTATCAATTTCTAGTTCGAAATGGGCAGGTAAAATCCACCAGCTATAACTATTCTTTGCACTTCCGCAGGAATTTTAAGCAGTCAACGGGCAAATAAATGCATTTACTGTTTATGATAATAGATAACGAATAACAAACCAAGTCATGTCTAAGTTTATAATACCTGCCGTAGTTGTTTCTGAATGAAAACAGACTCGGTATTAGCTGTATTTACATAGAAGCGGGAAGATAAGTTAACTGTAGGGCTTTCAACTCAATAATGCGATGTAAATGAATACTATAATCATAATTATTATTATTGTTTTTTTTTGTGGAATTATTGCAATCCTGTTACTGAAGCGAATCTCTGGCGTGTTCTCCAATTCAATTCAAATCCATGACAAAACCCCGGGAAATTTCGATATACCATTTAAGGAGGTTTGGATTCCGACAAAAAATGAATGTTCATTATATGGTTGGTGGATTCCAGGCAGCACCAACAAGATTGGCAATAATGATAAATCAATAGTATTAGTGCATGGCTGGGGTCGAAATGTGGGGCGGATGTTGCCTTATATTGAAGTTTTCCATCATGCAGGCTTCAACTTATTAACGTTTGATTCCAGAAATCATGGCAGCAGCGATAGTGACAGGTATTCAACAATGTTAAAATTTGCCCAGGACATTCATGCGGTTGTTGATTTTCTTGAAAGATCGTATAGCGATTCCAGCATCATCCTGGGAGTGCTTGGATTATCAATTGGCGGAGGGGCGGCACTTTATGCAGCTTCAATGGATACTCGAATCATGAAACTCGTAACGGTCGGCGCCCTGGGGGATCCAAAGACGGTTATACGATCGGAATTGATAAGAAACGGCATTACATCCAGGGTCATACAAAATCTGCTTTTTAAATATCTGGAGCATCAAATCGGGATCTCATTTGAGGGAATAGCACCAATTAATAGAGTTCAGGAAATTCATGCTGATACAATGATTATCCATGGTGAAAATGATGAGGTGGTTCCTGTTCAGCAGGCCCGACAGCTGGCTGAAAATGGTAACTCGGAGCGCATCCGGTTGTGGGTAATGGCCGGGAAGGGACACTCTGATTGTCATGAACATTCTGAATTCTGGCAATCTATAACAGATTTTTTTTCACAATAATTAGATTAAGTTATGTTGATATAATTGTATTTTTAATTTATTAATAGTAATCATTATTATTATTGTTAATTTATATACATGATTATAACTTCTGATAAATAAATAGCAGGATTATGAGACAAAGTAGACAAAGAAACGCAATCCTCCATACAGTGAAAGGCACAAAATCGCATCCTACAGCAGATTGGGTATATGACAGCGTACGGAAGGAAATTCCAAATGTCAGTTTGGGAACTGTTTATCGAAATCTTGGCCAACTGGTCGATAATAATGACTTAAAGGCATTCAATTATAATGGCATGGTCCATTATGATGCACATCTTAGTAATCACCAGCACTTTTATTGCCTTGAATGCTCCGTGATATTTGATATTAACCTTGACGAAAAAGATTTTATTTCGAGGATCAATAATACAACAACACATATTGTTACGGACTTTCAGTTGATTCTAACTGGATTGTGCAAAACCTGTAAGAAAAATAATAAACGGATGAAGGAATAAATCAAAAATGCTTGTTACAAAAACTGCCCCGGACTTTACTCAAACGGCTATTATGCCCGATAACACTTTTAAAGAAGTAAGCCTGTCTGATTATAAAGGCCAGAAAATCGTACTCTTCTTTTATCCGCTGGATTTCAGTTTTGCTCCATGTCCGACAGAGATTATCGCCTTTGATCATAGATTTACTGAATTTGAGAAGCGCGGAATTCAAATCCTGGGCTGTTCAATTGATTCAAAATTCACCCACTGGGCATGGAAAAATACCGATATTAATAAAGGTGGAGTTGGAAATGTTCAGTATCCGATAATTGCCGATATTGATAAATCAATTGCACGATCATACGATGTTTTGATTAATACTAACGAAGCTTATGTTGAATCGGATAATTTGGAAGGCGAGACTTCCATTGATGGAGATTTCGCCTTGAGAGCTTCTTTCCTGATAGATGAAAAAGGTGTGATTCGGCATGCCGTGTATAATGATCTTGCACTTGGACGGAATATCGATGAAATGTTGCGAATGGTTGACGCTTTGACATTTAACCAGGAACATGGTGAAGCATGTCCTGCAGGCTGGACAGAGGGACAAGACGGAATTACGGGAGACGCTATCGGAGTAGCAAAATATCTGGAAGAACATGCTGATGAATTATAGTATATCTTCCTAAAGGATATTGATCAAGGGTATTCCTGCGAAAAGATGCCTCTGATCAGTCTGAAAAAATAAAAGGAGAATTAATAAATGAAACATGTATTACCTGAGTTACCTTATTCATTTGATGCGCTGGAGCCTCATTTATCCAGGGAAACCATTGAATTTCATTACGGAAAGCATCATCAGGCGTACGTTAATAACCTCAATAACATGGTGCCGGGTACAGAATTTGATAATCTTTCACTTGAAGACGTCATCATGAAAGCGTCCGCAGGTGGTGTGTACAATAATGCCGCTCAGATATGGAATCACTCGTTTTACTGGGAAGGGTTGACACCAGATTCCAGTAAGATCCCGGAAGGAACGATAGCACAATTGATTGAACAAGTTTATGGATCTTTTGATGAGTTCAAAGCAAAATTCTCAATCGCTGCAGCAACAAATTTTGGATCGGGATGGACCTGGTTGGTAAAAGGAAACAGGGGAGACCTGGAGATTTTTAATACAGATGATGCAGATACAGCAATGAAACACGGTAAGACGCCATTATTAACAATAGACGTTTGGGAGCACGCGTATTACATTGATTATCGAAATGCCCGCCCCAAATATATTGAAGCGTTTTGGAACCTTGTAAACTGGGATTTTGTCAGTAAAAACCTAGGTTAAGATTTATTCGGAAGAGAGTCAATTGTTGGGCTCTCTTCCGGCTTATTATTCATATTTTCTAAATAGACCAAATCCATTTGATTTGTTTGAATATCGGATGACAACTATTCTATTATATCATTATCTAATTATTTGTTATTACTATTTACTCAGGGGAGAAATTGCAACATGATCAGGTCGTTTTTGGTAACGATCGGGTTCGGTCCCTAATAATTTTCAACTACGAATTACATTTACTGAAGCATTATTATACAGTTTCTTTATTTTAATTCGGAAACTCTGTAAATTTGTGAGTGGCGTTGACACCTTCCAACTATAAATCAGATTGGGGGTTTCCTTTTTATGGCTAAGTGGAATAAAAAAACTTTCATAGAAGATTTGCGTAAAAACTGCAGTCGTGAGGTTGCAAAAATTGGCCTCCAATTGATCGAATTCGCAGAAAATCATTCTGATGGTCTATCCTGGGGAAGGGGTAGTGATCACGGGACGATGACATTTCGGTGCGACTCGGATCAAGGACTGGTTCCACTGTTTCATTTATCCTCTGAAGGGAAAATTAATATTTTATTAAATTCTCTGAGAAGTAAAGAATTACCGAAACAAGTTATACACGATATGAGTTTGAAATTAGAATCTAATTTTCTACGGGATTATGATCCTGAAATGTACCCGGTTGATGTATTTGAGCCAATGAGCCATCTGTTTCACACAAAAACACAAGTAGAAAAGTTCATTAAAACCATCGAAGGATGTGTCTATAGGCTAAAACAATAATATGCCGCTTATTTACGTAATAGCAGCCCTGCTGGCATTCGTCGGTGGGGCTCTTTCACTTTATTTTCATTTAGTCTATAAAAAACAAATCAATCCGAAACAGGTATGGGTACCATCGGTCTGTCAAATGGATTCAAGTCAATGCACCTCAATCGTGGATACGAAATACGGCCGGTTAGGACGAAAACCGAACTCATTCTACGGCAGCATTTTCTTACCCGCATATGGACTGATTCTCATTCTTACAGCGATCCGACTGGTTCAACCGGAGATCGCGTTAATTCTTGGGGGAATCACTATTATCGCTGGTGTTTATCTTACGATTGCTTTATTTCGTCTGGCTACCTACTGCCCTATTTGTTTGACAGTTCATGGATTGAATCTCCTGATCGTGTTACTTCAGCTCTCTGCTCTTTTTTTAGCAAACACCTAGTCTAATTTATTAATTGTTTGATTGGTTGACCAAATCTGTGAGTATACTTGATCTATGTGGATTGGAAAATTGAAAATTTTTAAGCCCATGACAGCCTTTACGGATGGATTAATTGCCGTATGTAGTGGGTACTGGGCTATCAGTCTGATAACATTATCCAGCCAGACCGGAATGAGCGTACAACATTACTGGGGGTATGGTTATGGCTTGATAGCCTTAGGCAGTTTACTCGGCGCCATCAGTCATGGATTTGGACCAAATTTCCCTGAATATATTTCAAAAATAATATGGAAACTCACGGTTGCTTCATTGGGATGGACGAGTTTTTTTCTGGTTATTGGATCCTTTTACTTTATATTTCCATTATCCGTAATTATCTGGCTGAGGTGGGTACCTATAGCTCTGCTGGTGATGTATCACATTGTGATATTTTTTAACGATGAGTTCAAAGTCGCTATCTTTTTTTACGCTCCGGGGATGATATTTGCCTGTATCGGTTTTGGATATGGGTATTTAACTTTCGGTTCAGGGAGTGCCGGAATTGTATGCCTGGGTTTATTGATGAGTTTTATAGCTGCAGGCGTGCAGATTAAGGGAGTAACCATCCATAAGCACTTTAATCATAATGATTTATATCACGTCATTCAATTGATCGCTTTATATGTTATCTATCGGGGAGTCTCAAATCTGTGGGATTA
>JAZGBQ010000075.1:0-10522 GCA_036476435.1 Fidelibacterota bacterium | reverse complement strand
CAAAGAAAATGATTGAAAAATGAAAAAAACGATCGCAATTCTTTTCCATAAAAAACGTAGCGTACGTAGTACGCGTAGTTATGTAATTACCTATTTAGCTGATATTTGGCGTAAAGATGGGCATAAGATTATATTTCTGTTTGGAACAAAAAAATTTATACCTGCAGATATTTGTATTGTTCATATTGACCTTTCTGTTGTTCCTGAAGAATACCTTGTATTTGCCAACCGATATCCTATAACACTCAACGGTAAAGTTAAGGATATTCGAAAAAGACGTTTTAGTAGTAATATTGTTAGACAATGCGACCAGTATCAAGGGAAAGTTATTGTTAAATCAGATCAAAACAGCGCTGGAAGACCCGAGCGGATATTGCTTAAGAATCCAATTTATAGAATGTTATCGAAACTAAATATCGAACTCAATTTATCTCCCCGACGGTTTAATTCCGCAAGCGACTATAAGGTATATGATCGAGCAAGCGATGTCCCCCCTATATACTACCAGGATTCCTATTTTATAGTAGAAAAATTTTTACCAGAAAAAGTGGATAATCTCTATTTTGTGCATTTGTACTTATTTCTGGGTGATCGCCATCAGTGTTTCAAGCTGGGTTCTAAATATCCGATTGTCAATGGAAGATCAAGTATATCATGGGAAGTTGTCAAGCCAGATCCAGATATCATAAGAATGCAAAAAGAAATGAATTTCGACTATGGGAAATTTGACTATTGTCTCAATGAGGGAAAGGTTGTTCTGTTGGATGTAAATAAAACCGTAGGATATGGCGGACTAAAGTATACTGAGCAATTGGTTGTTTTACATCGTCATAGGGCCAAAGGTCTCTATGCCTATTTTAAAAAAAGTTAAAATAGGCATAACAAGGCGCTGCACTGGATAGTAATTTCGCTATGCTCTATTACCACTGGCGAGCGTGGTCGTTATACCACATTCTTTTTATTGACCAGATAAATAGGATGTCAAACTAATTCAGATACAATCAAATATTCCTGAACATGAATACACTCAACAAAAACCATTTTTTCAACAATTTAATAATTTCAACTTATTATGGTGTGAGGTGTGGTGAGTAATGTTCTCACGAATTCCTAAATGCAAATGGCGTATATATGGAGTACAAAAATAATTTCTCTTCTGAAAACAGTGACCTTTTAAGCCAATGACCGCCATTCCTTTTTTGAAATAGACTATATATTACGTGTCATTAGCTGACAACAATGGACACTAGTGTATATTTATTTCAGCAGCAATGAGAAATTCACTCTCAAGAAACTGAGTACTCATAATCCGTTGGTTCGGGATTCAAATCCCTGTGGGCCCACTCCCTGATAACCTGGGTTTATCATCTGCAATCACTGAGGTATTTAATCAGTCAAATACTATCGCTTACTGTGCCTCAATAACCTGGACCCTCAAAGTTAATTCATCAATCAGCTTCTGTTGAGCCTTTATGGCTTCAACTAATAATGGAGTAAGTTTACTATAATCCATCCCATCTGCATCGATTCCGTTTTCCTCATATACAACTATTTCCGGTAATACTTTACCGACTTCCTCTGCTATCATCCCCACATCATGATGTCCGCCATGTTCTTCATCCCAGATAAAATAAACACCTCTTAGTTCAGATATTTTCTCAAGCGGTCGGTCGATTTCCACAATATCATTCTTCCAACGTATGGATGAAGTTGAACCGTAGTTTACTCCCGCTCCGATTGCATCAAAATCGTACGATGTAGTTGGAACATCGCCACGACCAACAACGCCCTTACCATTTGTACCCTTGGCCCGTCCATACACTCCGCGACCGGAACTTCCCTGTGCCAGAAAATAGCCACCATAATTTGTTACACTACCACTATTTGATGCATAGCCATACATACCAACACCGCTACTTCCTGTTACAAGACCATACACACCGCGACCGTAAATGCCAGCTGCCTCAAAATAGCCCCCGTAATTTGTTGTACTACCTGTATTAGAAGCATAGCCATACACACCGCGACCATAACTTCCAGCTGCCTGAAAATAGCCACCGTAATTTGTTACATTAAAAATATTTGAAGCATAACCGTACACGCCACGACCAGACCCTCCATTTGCCTCAAAAGAACCACCGCGACCGTTAATACCAAATGCATAGCCATTTACACCGTGGCCAGAACTTCCTGATGCATAGCCATACACACCGCGACCGTTACTTCCATTAGCCCGAAAATAGCCACCATAATTTGTTACATCACCACTATTGGATGCATAGCCATCTACTCCTTTGCCGGATCCTCCTGTTGCAATACCATATACACCACGACCTGTAAGCCCTATTGCATAACCCTGAACTCCACGACCGGACCTTCCATTGGAGCGAAAATAGCCACCATAATTTGCTTCAATGCTACCATTGCTTGCATAACCATACACTCCGCGTCCGCCGCGCTCTGATGTCTCGCCCCAAATTGCTGCTGCTGCTAGCCCATCTCCGCCCACACTTAATTGCGACAGGGGGTTACTGGTACCGATACCTACATTACCGCCATTCTTTAAAACGGTAATTCTGGTCTTACCATTAGTGTGAAGCTGGAGATCATTTACAGCACTGCTGAATTTTCCCGTCCCAGAATAGAGCGGTACATTAAATACGAATTTAGGTCGGTCAGTATAGATATGACCCCAATTGGCATTGGCCGGACCTAATTTAATATAACCATAATCAGTGCTGAATATATTCCAGGTTACTGCGGCAGTTTCTAATATGCTGAAACTCGTATTATCATCGGATAACAACTCATTGGATAAGATCGAATGCCCATTTATCCTGGATAATGGTTCTGACAAAGGCGAGACTTCTGAAAATACCCTTAATGGTATGACCTTTAATGCTTTATCCTGGGTATCCCATACGACCTGTGGATCGGTGTCAGATCCTCTGGACATTGTAGCTATCCTAAGTTCACCAGTGATATTAACGTTTCTATCTTTGATCAGCATTAAAGTATCCTGGTCAGCTGTTCTTACGATAAACAATCCATCCTTACCAGTCTCATTGATAATGTCCTGGCTATACATCAGATTAACGGTTATGGTTATAAGTAATACTGAATACATAAGCGCTATGGCTTTCATAACAACACCTCTTATTAATTCATTAATTAAATTGTTATTTAACAAATGTGACCTTTTGATTCTTAATAATTTCACTTACCTGTATCGTGACAAAGTAAATGCCTGAGCCTAATAACTTGCCAGCAACATCGGTTCCGTCCCACTGAAAATCGTGCCAGCCGGCTGACTTCTCACCAACATTATAATCTAATATTCTGCGACCGCTCAGATCATGTATAACAATATGTACCGGAGCAGACTCTGGTAATCCATAATGGATATTTACGACCGGATTAAAAGGATTGGGATATGCTTTCTCAATGGTAAACTCTAATGGAACTGCCAGTGAGTTTTGTAGTTCATTGTTTTTCTGTATTATTTCTGAAACATCAGCAGCAATGTTCTCTTCACTCAAAACCTCACGAAGGGCACCGCCTGATTTTATTTCCACTACTTTTACCAGTATTCTTGCATTATCATTGTCACCTGATCTGATTATGATTGTAGCACCTTGTCCAATTATGATCCGTGATTGGGACTGGTCTGTTTGGTTATTGCTGGTGACTTCATCAGCTACCGTTTCTGCAACTATAGGTGGTAAAATTTTATTCTGTGATAAACCGATGTTCAGAAAACTTAAACATAAAAGCATGAAAAGGAATTGATGCCGCATTATTACCTCACTCATGATCGTTGAAATTAGAATACTCCCATATAATTGTAATGCAAAATAGGTGTAATTACAATTGAATTATTGACCTTGGTCCCAAAGGTTGGGTAAGTGTCTCATTCGCATAAGTTAGATATTAATTAGCAACCTCATGACCTGCAGTCAAGCGTACTCTTAGATATTTATCCTCGATCTACAGTACTCAGATTTTCCTGTGTGTCCCGGAAATTCGTGTCCCGAATCTTGTATTATTAATCAAAATAATGGACTTGGTTTGTATTCTGTCAATCAAATAACTACACTGTTTTGAGACATAATAGCAACCTCACAGTAACCTACTTCTTATTCTTCCTCGTACAACAGTGGTCTTTTATGCCATTGGTCAAGCCTAATACACTTTTCTCTATAAGTCAATATAATGTGAAATTGGATATCTTAGTTTTCTATCTATATCAATAATGTATTCAATCTTCTATAATTATAGCATCATTAATATTATCATCATTTCTCAACCCAAATTCCGTCTTCGCAGAAATTAAATTTTCCTGTTTCTGTGTTATACATAATGCTTCCATTTATACAAGGCTCTAAGGACAGAACAGTAACTTTCCCCCAACCTGTTCCCCAACGACCGTCTTCTCCTCCAAAAACTGAACCACGTACCATAGCATACTCATTGAATATCCAAAATATTGTATCATCAGTGGGATCAAGTGCTACACCGCTATAGTCACCCCAACGGTTGCGTGATCCGCCAAGGGTTCTTTTATAATGATCTACACCAGGTATTATTGTTTCTGATGCGCGTACTGTTCCG
Organism: Fidelibacterota bacterium; assembly: GCA_036476435.1. Taxonomy (GTDB): domain Bacteria; phylum Fidelibacterota; class Marinisomatia; order Marinisomatales; family JAHJCW01; genus JAZGBQ01. Next base: position 5,911 of record JAZGBQ010000075.1, on the reverse strand, counting down.
GCAGAGTCTGAGAAATAGCGAGCGGCGGCGTAAGATCCAGGATAAATTGTTGATGATGAAGCTGAAAAGCCGAAGTAAACATCGCCTGTTTGATTAACAGCCAGAGAGGGAAAAAATGTGTACGTGTCCGCCGTAATATCTTCACCTCCGATATCACCTTGATCTACTAGTGCTGGGGGCCAAGAAGATGTATTAATTCTAAACCAGTGAGCTGTTGTTTCTCCTGTATTTGCGGCATCATATGTAGCGTCAGGATCTATTGTTGCAGTGAACCATATATTAGCACCATTGTTGTCATCGTCTCGCCAAACTGCATCCAGGGCGCGGCGATCATTTACCCCAATTAACGTACTTGTACCTAATTGTGGAGCCTCTGGTAGAGACGGCCATGAATGATCTTCTATGTGGCCAACGTTCACCCATGCATGTGTAAATGAGACTGTCCCAAGTGGATTGTTCACTCGAATTACCTGAATAAACTCATCAACACCATCCCAAGTCCCGCTATATGCTACTAAATAGGTTCCAATTCCTGGACCAACTCCTCCTGCACCATATACAAGTGCTGGTTGAGTAGTTAAGGCTATACCGCCAACAGAATATGGATCATGAATAGTATGAGAAGCAAGCCCCCCTGCATAGAAACCTGTAGAAACACCTTTATCAACAATCCATAACCGCACGCCGAAATTAGATCCCGGTCCTCCGAGAAATTCGAACATATTATTCGTAATGTAGATAGCCTCTTCATCTAATTCAAAACCGGGATAATCTGCCCACATTTCAACTGTACTGATAAGAACCTTAGCATTAATTGCATAATAATACCAATCTGCAGATGTGGCAGTTGCAGGATTGGCTGTTTTGGACACAGCTAAAAGTATGCGTGAAATGTTTCCAGTGTTTGGATTACTACCAGCTTGAATTTGTTCAAGAGTGATAACCACAAAGCGGTTCTCGTAATGGTCCCAAACTACTTTAGGATCAAAAGTTTTTGTTATCGGTGCTAGCGTGGCAAAAAAATCACTTAGAGCATCTCTCCAGAGCAATGTTCCAGTTTTATTACGCGATTCAATCATCGTATTAACAACAGCAATTAAACGATCATTACCGGCCGCTCCAATTGGATCTGGTGGTATAAACCAGGCGATGTTTTCGGTAACATTATCATCATAATTAAATCCTAAAAATGTAGAAGATACATCAAGTGGGATTTCATCAGCGCCAATGGACGGACCAGTGATAATCTTTTCATCGTACTGACTTAATTGAAAGGAACCACCTGAACGCTCTGGGATAGCACCAATTGTGGACGGAATTTCCTGAGCAAATACATATGTAAATAAAAGTATATTCATAAGTACACTATATTTTATTCCCAGTATCATAGTAAAATAATTTTAAATCATAAAAACAGTTAGTATTTAGTATAATAGTTATTTAATGACCCATGCACCATTTTCCCGGAAGTTGAATTTATCAGTCGTTGTATTGTAAATAATCGATCCATTTATATTCGGAAGTACATCACGTGCTGTTGTTGTCATTCTTGGCACTATCAACGCACCTGAAGTTGATTTCACATCTAAAGCACCTTCTGGTGTAGTTGTCCCGATCCCAACATTTTCACTAAAAAATCCTCTGCCTTCAAAGTAACCTGCCCATCCGTTTGGGCTATTAGTTTTTCCACGAACCCCGTAGTTTATGCCGCTGTTATCTGAAACCCAACCGTATACTCCATGACCGGTACTTCCATTTGCCCGAAAATAGCCACCGTAATTTGTTACACTACCACTATTGGAGGCATAGCCATCTACTCCTTTACCGGATCCTCCTGTTGCAATACCGTACACACCACGACCAGTAAGCCCGATTGCATAACCCTGAACTCCACGACCGGCTCTTCCATTGGAACGAAAATAGCCACCATAATTTGCTTCAATGCTACCATTGGTTGCATAACCATACACTCCGCGTCCGCCACGCTCTGATGTCTCGCCCCAAATTGCTGCTGCTGCTAGACCATCTCCGCCCACACTTAATTGCGACAGGGGGTTACTGGTACCGATACCTACATTACCTCCATTCTTTATGACTGTAATTCGGGTCTTACCATTAGTCTGCAGCTGGAGATCATTTACAGCACTGCTGAATTTTCCCGTTCCAGAATAGAGCGGTACATTAAATAGGAATTTAGGTCGGTCAGTATAGATATGACCCCAATTAGCATTGGCCGGACCTAATTTAATATAACCATAATCAGTGCTGAATATATTCCAGGTTACTGCGGCAGTTTCTAAAATACTGAAACTCGTATTATCATCAGATAACAACTCATTGGATAAGATCGAATGCCCATTTATCCTCCCTAATGGTGCTGACAAAGGCGATACTTCTGAAAATACTTTGGGGGGTATAACCTTCAAGGTCTTATCCTTGATATCCCACACAACCTGTTGATCAGTGTCAGAGCCTTTGGACATCTTGTCTATTTTCAGCTCACCAGTAATGTTAACATTGCCTTCTTTGATTAGCATTAAGGTATCCTGGTCAGCTGTTCTCACGATGAATTGTCCGTCCTTCCCGGTCTCATTGATAATATCCTGACCATACACCAGATTAACGGTAATGATTAAAACTGAATAAACGATCGCTAAGGCTTTCATAATAACCCCTCTCATTAATTCATTAATTAAATTTTTATTTTACAAGTGTGACCTTTTGATTCTTAATGGCCTCACTAACCTGTACTGTTACAAAGTAGATGCCTGAACCCAATGACTTGCCAGCAACATCGGTTCCGTCCCACTGAAAATCGTGCCAACCGGCTGACTTCTCACCCACATCATACTCTAATATCCTGTGTCCGGCCAAGTCATGAATAACAATATGTACCGGACTCGTCTCTGGTAACCCATAGCGGATATTAACTACCGGATTAAAGGGATTGGGATAGGCTTTCTCTATAGTAAACCCTAACGGAACTGCCAGTGAGTTTTGTAGTTCATCGTTTTTCTGTATTATTTCTGAAATATCAGCAGCAATGTTCTCTTCATCCAAAACTTCACGAAGGGCTCCGCCTGAGGTTACATCCACTACTTTTACCAGTATTCTTGGCTTGTCGTTATCACTTGATCGGATTATGATTGATGCACCCTGCCCAATTATGATTCGTGATGAATGTGCAATGTCTGTATTTTTATTGCTGATTTTATCTTCCTTTTCATCATCAACTATTAACGATGGCGCTGTTTGAACAGTTGAATTTGATAAAACGAAACAAATTGAAGCTGAAAGTAGTAATGTTTTACTTTTCATATTAACCTCATGATATAATAGAACTGATACATTTTCACTTTTCTACCTATTCTCCATCTTCACTGAAATTGATTTTAATAATGAACATCTACACCGTTAGCCTCGAGTTGAGGAATATAGACGTTGATAGATGTGGTACTTAATGGGTTGCCATTCAAATACACATCATCCCCCGTTCCTAGACCTGGATTTTGAGTAAGTGGATAAATATCACTTATCAAGTTAGATCCAATACTTACATATTTTAAATATACTAAACCTGCTAAAGATAATATATTAGACACATTATTACTTTCAAAGGACAGATCCGTAAGAGCTGTCATATTAGTTAAAACTGATATGTCACTAATGTTATTATTACCAAATCCGAAGTACCAAAGGTTTGTTAGAGAGGATAACGATGATATGTCTGAAATATTGTTTTCTTCAATACTTAGATCTGCAAGATTTGTGAGTCCAGATAAAGCAATTATGCTTGATAAACTATTATTTTTCAAATTGAGTCCTGTAAGCGTTGTAAGTACTGCTATTTGATCAATATTACTCAAGTTATTATATGCTAATCGTAAGTCAAGTATATTAGAACAATATTCTATTCCTGATAGGTTAGAAATATTTTTAAAATTACCATCTAGACTCTCAATGGTAGCTAAATCATTGGCGGTAATATCACCCAAAGGTTTTGATAATGTTGTTCGAATTACTGCTTCTAAATTCGCATCAGGAATATTCACAACAATGCTTGGAGCTTCAGTTGTAAATGACCAGGTGTCAGACCACTCTCCGCCACCACATTCATTGAATACTTTAACTTTCCAATAATGTGTTATACTATAGTACATTTCAAATGCTGCAAATTGTGATTCTGTACATAGCTGGAGATCAGGATTGGAAAATGAATCATTACCATCTATTGCCAATAAATAAGTCGAGGCGTTATTCACGTCATTCCAGTCAAAAGTTGGACTAATAGATACTGAACCAAGACCATTATCCGGAAAACTTAAAATTGGAACTCCGGGACTTTCACAAGTACCTTTAACTATCCAGACTCCATCTTCACAGAAATTGAATTTGCCTGAAGATGTATTATATATCATTGAACCATTTGTACATCTATCCTCGACTGTATACTTAATATTAACATAGTGTGGTGAGTTATCGGCATTATTACTACTTATTTCTACTGTACTATTATAAGTGCCTACAGGTAAATCATTAGAAGTGATATTAATAGTGATTTGTTGGCTGTTGCTGTTACCACTCCCTTGATCCACTCTTAACCATGTAATATCTTCAGAAATACTCCAATTCAAGGTACCATCACTGTTGTTTGTTAACGTAAAAGTTTGCGGTGCAGGATTTGCACCATTATTAACAGAATCAAAATTAAGATCTTCAGTATTGAGTACAATATGAGGATAATTTATATTTAAGCCTGTCACGTCAATGCTGTAATTACCAGTAGCATTATAACCATCTTCATGTACTAAAACGTAATAAAGTGAATTTCCATTTAGTTCCCAAGCTATCTTTGCATTTAGATCGATACCGCCGTCATTATTATCTCTTACTAACGTAGAAGCATTGGATTCATATAGATACATATAGGTGTCGACACTACCATGAGTTTCAATGAAATATGTACCTGGAAGCATTGTTCGAAAAGTATACCAATCTTCATCGCTGGCTGGACTAATAGCTGCTTGATAAGGAGGATCATTTACTATTAATTCATCTGCTACATAAATATGATGTGCGACAGTAAAAATACCACTTTCGTCATACAAAGAACCGTCAATCTTGCTTGTTACCCGTACACGGTAATCAGAGCCATTAGTAATATCAGCAGGTACAGTAAATAGGTAATTATTATTACTGTTATTGGGGTAAGTATATTCAAATGTGCGAACAAATCCTCCGCTATTATGCAGTTCAATTGAAACATAATCACCCTTGTTACTGCTCCAACTAACTAATGCTTGATCTCCATGATACCAGGAGTCTCCCGGATCGGGATCACTTACATCAATATAATAATCTGCTTGTGGAATGATCGTGAAAAGATCGCTTTGACCTTCAATCACGTTTGGAAGATAGCTAGTGACTTTAACTTGATATTTATTTGAACTTGAAAGGTCGCTTGGGATGTTCCAAGAATATACTCCATCGTTATCCTCTAGATCTGCAATAGTACTAACATAATTAAAATTTTCCCACAAAGTGATTGCGACGTCTCCTCCTGCATTTGAAGTCCATTTAATCAATTTTGTAGTACTAGCTATCCAAACTTCCATTGGCAATGGTCGAGTAATGTCAATATAAAGTGGATTATTTGCGTAAGGATCTAATCCAATTAAAGTTGTCACACCAGAATAATTTGGATCGAGATATTCATTTAGTCTACTAAATGAATCACCACCGCCTTCCCAGGATTTATCAAATCTTCCATATTTTGATTCCTTTGTGCCGTCACATGGATCATCAATAGGAGCACCGCCGTGTAATTGACCAACTATTAAATGGTTTTGATTAAATAATGGACTGCCTGATGAGCCACCTTCAGTAATACCTATGTCAAAAGAAGAGTTCC
>JAZGBQ010000074.1:0-4047 GCA_036476435.1 Fidelibacterota bacterium | reverse complement strand
TAACGCTGCCGGGGCAACGAATTGTGCAACGGGGAAATTTTTTAATTTAAGGAGATTCACATTATCTCGTTTTGAGGAACCTTTAGATTCTAGAGGAGGTCAGCTACCGTATTGGTTTGAACATAGTTTGTTAGCTTTTGTAAGGAGGCCAGATTTAGCAAGACTAGAAAACCACGGCTTGGGCGAATTAGTTGGTGTTTCCCATTCAAAAAATCACTGGGGAGATGAAATTCAATCCCAGTTCTTAAGTGAGCCAACGAAAGCGTGGTTACGACTTTCATGGAGACATTATTTAAGTTGGTTTAGCAAAGCAGAATATGAATTATCCAAGTCAAATTCAGTTGAAATGATTAATTCATGGTTATTAAATGCCGAACAAAATTGGCAGATGCTTGAAGATTCAAATGTATTGCTAGATGAGCCAAGGAATAATGGTGCTTGGATTCGACCTTGGCGTCAGGCACTTATTGAATATCAACGTGAATACAGTATTTGAACAAAATTCAATATAATTTAATAAACTTTAACCAACCTCCACTCCGTCTCTCGATTAATCGAAAACAGAAAACCGTTGAAAAAATGGAATTGGTTGGGAATATACCTAATTAGGTGTTTATAGCTGTCTAATCGCTCAAATACTGTCGATTTATACCACGTTTTACTTATTAGGATACTGTTATAACAGGTCGTTTTTAGCGTCTAATCTGCCGTATATCGCAGTATCTATACCTTCCTCAAGTAAACCCTATCAAAAAGTTCATTTTAGAGAGAAAAGATCTTTAGTTTTATAATTTTTCACAAACCTCAATAAAATCTTTCCACAATTCAACACACTTTGTAGCTAATTCGAATGCGTCTCTGATTTCATTATCTTTCGTTTTGATAGTAAACCTCATATAAGTAGTAGGTATCTCACCGTGTACTAGTTGAATAGTTACCCCTTGTGAGTCAAACTCAGGAGTAAGTTTACTACGACTGTCCTTCGTTAAAGCAAAATGCTTCAAGCAATTACTAATATCAGCGCACAGACTTAATTCCATATGTGATGTAACATAATCTTCTACTTCTTGACGATCAACTTTAAAACCGGTATCATTTATTAACCAATCCTTCAGATGGTAGCAATTCACAAAAAAAGTTTATACTACATCAAAGTAATAATCAGAACTCCTAGTTTGTTTTGATCCCTTATCGATCTCTTCGAATCGTTCATACCAACGCATCATTTTATCTAATTGATCTTGATACGCTTCGAGTCCTCTCATATTTCCCCCATTCTTGTGATAATTAGATGTCAAATATTAAAACAAATGTGGAATGGTATCAACAGCACCGCTATTGGAATAAAAATCGTTTTTAAATGTTGAATTGGTTGAAATTTTTTCTAAAAAATTGATTCACTTTGTGTGTCGGTTTCCCTTTTCTTGACCGTACTCCCCCCAAGTTTAGTTAGAAAAGTGAAAAAAGGTTGAAAATTCCGTTTTGATTGAAAAAGGGTATTACTCCTTGGGTATTACTAAAGTATGTCCAAATATGTCATATCTTGTCATATTTTGACCAAATCACAGTAAGGAAAAAGGCAGCAATTAGCCACCTTTATATTCTATTTTGTCGTCGATCTTTGAGGAGTACCCGGGGTCGGACTCGAACCGACACGCCTTTGGAGGGCGAGGGATTTTAAGTCCCTTGTGTCTACCAATTCCACCACCCGGGCAATCAGATCTTATAAACGAGGCGTCGGTCGGATTCGAACCGACGAATCACGGTTTTGCAAACCGCTCCCTTGGACCACTTGGGTACGACGCCAAATTTTAAAAGAATGATTCATTTTTGCGCGGAAATTTAACGCGCTTTTATAAATCCATCACGATTATTCCAATTTGATATACAGTATCAATCGAGAAGTTTGAAATATCATTTTACATAGGTATTTTTGCAATGGAATGGAGATCTTCAAATTAAATATGTATCAGCGATTACGGGATTTTGATGTTCCGGCACCGATCCTGGATGAGATATTCGGTCGCCCTGATGATCTAAAAATACTTGAAGACACCTGGACTTCACTGAAAGAAACTCGTAGATCCGATGATGAGTGTGCCAGACTCATCGCTGACCAGATCTATACCGACCTGGATCTGAAGATAAACCAGGAGTAACATTACAAAAAAAATCTTTCTGGCAGTATCCTTTCCTGTTTTTACCGCTCCCCTGCTATTCGATCATTTTAGGTTCCAGACAAATCATTTTATTGCAAATAAGCCCCTGAACACCAGGGGCTTTGAGCGGGAGACGAGGGTCGAACTCGCGACAACCACGTTGGCAACGTGGAGCTCTACCACTGAGCTACTCCCGCGTAAAATAAGATGTAAAAAAGCACGCCAAATCTAAATATTTACAAAGATTCTTCAAAAAGAATTGCGTTAAAATTCAAACCATTTTTCTTTTCTGCGCAAAATGACAACTGAAAGTATCAAATACACAGAGTTTTCCAGGATCTTATCCAATCCCACCAAATCGCCGGATTTAAGCCCGCAGCCACATTCAATGTTATACCCTCGCAGCAAGGCTGATGCGATTGCTAATATAAAGAGGGTGAAAAGGAAAATTGATACGGTTGCCGAACCATCAGTGAATATGCCGACGATAAGACCGAGACCTGCTATTATCTCTATCCATGGGAAAACTATGGCGACTGTATTTTCCATACCCCAGGGAAGTAAATGATAATTCCCTATGGAAGAAGCAAATCCCTGAGGGTCCAACAATTTATTCCAGCCGGCGTACAGGAGTACAAATCCAATCAGAAGCCTGCTTCCAAGGAGTACTACTTTATAAAAAGTCGTCATTTTGAAATTTCATACTCAGCAAGGATCCATTCATCCCAGCCACCCTTAAAGACCAACAGATTCGAGAATCCTTCTTCTTGCAGCGCATAGGCCAGATCCTCGCTGACACCGCATTCTTCATCACTGCAGTATGTTACAAGCGGTAGATCCATGGTTGTTATTTCTACCAATTGTTCCAATAATTCAAAAAAGTTCGCACCTGAAATCGCACCGGTGATATGTCCGTCACTATATGCTTGGCCATCTCTAGCGTCGACAAAAAGAACGCCTTCCTGGTAAAAATCTCTCGCCTGCTCCAAATTGATCATTCTTATTCCGGATTCATTATCAGCATCATTACGGGATATATCAGAGGTATTTTGGAGCACTGGCAGGGGTTTCTTTAGAAGGGAAATTCCATTACTGCGTACTGCGTTGAATACAAAGCCGAAACCTATTGAAATAATAATTATGATAATTGCCTGTTTCATGATCACCTTAATCAGGATTTTAATTTATTAATAACCGGGATCTACTTACCTGGTCCCGGCAGTCACCGTAAGAAGGCTGTCAGCTGTCGCTAACACAGCATCAATAGCCGCCTGCATAAGTTTATCGTACGCCATAGTTTTACGCATTCCCACGCTGTTATACCTGCTGATATTTGTGGCAGTTTCAAGATAATGATCAATTGAATCCTTTTCATTGATAAATGCATTAATCTGATTCATTAATGTTGGTTTTTGACCATATTTCTCAGAAAGACCCTGCCCGGTTTCCGATACATCCCACCGCCGTAACTGCTGGGATATATAACCCGAGCGATAATTCAGGTAAGTGACATCAACGATCTTCTGCCCGGGGTCTGTGATCTCTACGTCGACAACAGAGAGATATTTCCCCTCTTTACCCAGCGTGTACAGGAGTGGTTTTAATAATTCCTGTTTGATGGTAGTCCTGGTGCGGTTAATGGGACGGCTCAGAAAAATATAATCAGCATCAGAAAATTTTTCCAGGATCGTTGCTTTATCTTTTCTTAATGCGTTTACCAGCAGAACCAGGATATCAACGTTTTTTCTTAATTGTGAAATATAAGACTTCCCGGCTTCCAGGTAATTATCCATAGATAATTCTTTGACCCTGGAAGGCAGCAGATTAGTTACGCCAATTATTCCAATTTTGAGATCCCCGCGATCGATGACCTTGAAAGGTTTAAACG
>JAZGBQ010000073.1:0-11911 GCA_036476435.1 Fidelibacterota bacterium | reverse complement strand
TTCCTTGGACACTACACTCTCTAATCGATTGGTAAAGAGATTACTAATTGATCAGGAATTATCATTTCTCAAGGATTTTATATTTGAAAAACAAGAAATATCGGTTGGAAAACACAGAATCGATTTTCTTTTGCAGGGTAAAAACTCCCGCTTGTTTTATCTGGAGGTAAAATCCGTCACCTATGTCAGTAATCAAATTGCCCGATTCCCTGATGCAGTTACGGTACGGGGAGCGAAGCATATGGAGGTTTTGGCGAAACTTGCTGCACAAAAAAATACAGAAGCCGGGGTGTTATTTATTTGTCAGCGCCCGGATGCAGTAGAATTCAGACCGATGTGGGATCGTGACCCGGCCTTTGGCCAGGCTCTGACCAAGGCGTTCAACAGCGGAGTTAAGGCGTGGTGTATTACAACCCGTGTCAGCCTCGAAGATATATCGGTTTTCAATGAAATACCTGTAAATTTAAAATCTAAACCTTAGAGATATTTTAGTTGAATAATAAAATAAGGCTATTGGTCACTATTGCGATCGTAAGTATGGTATTAATCCAGGTGTGGGATTGTGCAGCGGCGAAACCTCCGCCTGGTGGTCCTGAAGATAAGACGCCACCTGAATTATTATCAGCAACTCCACCGGGAGAAACGGTCAATCTGGAGGACCGCCAAATCACACTACGTTTTACGGAATATTTAGATCCTTCCAGCATTGAGAATGGGTTCAAACTACTGCCTGGAAATGCCGGTGATTTAATAGTGAAATACCGCGGGAATAAGGTTCGTATTACACTGCCGGATGATCTGGATTCTAACCGTACTTATATCGTTTCATTATCCAGGGATATAAAAGATGAGCACGGTGTAACATTGGGGCAATCCGTGCAACTTGCCTACAGCTCCGGTAGTACGATTCATTCTGGGAAAATACAAGGCCGTGTTCCAAACGCTGACAGGGTTTCTGTTCAATTATGGCGGCTCACTGACAACTTGCCTGATTCTTTATTCAGGACAAAGTCGGATTATACTACGGATGTAGGTGAGGATAGATCCTATGAATTTAGATACCTTGCTCCCGGCTCTTATCGAATCCTCGCTGTAGGAAAAGAGATGGCAGGATTACCACTGGATCCGCTCAGGGCTCGTTATGGTGTGCACTGGGATGATCCCCTCGTAATTGATTCTACGGAGTCAATTACTGGTGTGGATTTGCTGGTCCGCAAAGAAAATGAACCGTTTCGTCTTGCCCGTGGTGAATGGACTGTCCCTGGTTGGGGCAGATTAGTTTTCAATCAGTCATTCAGAAAACATGAACTGGATTTTGAGATCCGACTGGTGTTTGGGGATGATGAGTATTTATTACCGGAATTTTTCATTGATCCTGTCGATTCGTCAGCTCTTGTTATTCTTATCGCGGATAGCATTGAAACTGATGACATAAGCATTGAGGTTCGAGACTTGGATGATACTGATGATCTGATTCTGGAATCCGGCAAGGTCAGGGTTAAAAAGCCTGCAGGGATAGACACAGCCTATGTCCAAATCGTTGAACCTGCAACAAAATTTATGAAAATAATGCCTGAATCGGTCGGCAAGCCGGGAGTAGTTATTGCTTTTTCTAAACCATTGAAATTTGATGATGATCCGCCCTTTGAATTTAATTTATTCGATGAAGATTCCATGCTCATAGACAATTCTGTTAAGTGGAATAATCCGATGAGTTTTTCTATTTTTCCAAAGGACCAATGGAAAGCCAGCGAGAATTATTCGCTTACATTAAACCGGGCTGATTTCGTCGCTCTGGATGGTAGCTCTTTAGCAGATTCAGTGGTGGTCATACAAATTCGAACTGGAAAAAAAATTGGGTATGGAACAGTACAGGGAAGATTGAACAAAACACCGGGAAACAACGTTTATGCTTCTATACAGTCAGTGAAAAATCCAACCAAAAAGTATGCGTCTGTTGTAAATTCTCAGGATCAATTTCTTGTTAATAAAATACCGGAAGAATTATACTTATTGAACCTATATGAAGACAGTGATTCCAGCGGTTCATTCACTTTTGGAACAGCGTACCCATTTCATACCAGTGAATGGTTTTATTGGATGCCGGATACTTTTGAAGTTAGAACAAATTGGGAATTAGAATTACCTGTGATTGAACTGAAGGAATCCAAGTAGATGTATTGTGTAATTATGGCAGGCGGGAGCGGGACAAGATTCTGGCCTTACAGTCGTGAAGGTCATCCGAAGCAGTTTCTCAAGATAATTGGTGAACAGACCATGCTTCAGATGACAATCGACCGGTTAAAAAAAGTCAAATCGGTCAAAGATATTTTCATTGTCACACGTCAGGATCTTGTACCGGTTATTAAGGCTGAGGTCAAGGACATAAAGCCTGAGAATATTATCGTTGAACCAAGTGGTAAGAATACTGCGCCCTGCATAGGACTGTCAGCTTTAAAAATTGCTCAAATTGATCCTGGTGCCGTCATGGGTGTATTTCCATCGGATCATTTGATAATCGGTCATAGAAAATTCTCTTCTTCACTCCATACTGCTAATCATCTGGCACGCAAGAACGGATCACTTATAACATTGGGTGTTACTCCTACCTATCCTGCAACGGGATATGGATATATCCAATATGATTTGAAAAGTGATGAAGATCATATTGATGCTTACCAGGTTAAGGTATTTGCCGAAAAGCCACATTTATCCCTGGCAAAAAGATTCATCAAGAGTGGTGATTTTTTATGGAATTCAGGCATTTTTATCTGGCGTGTGAATTCCTTCTTTAATCAACTTGATAAACATATGCCTGATCTTTTTGAACAACTGGAAAAAATTCGAGGAAGAATTGAGAAAAAACGATCCTTTTCCGATTTGTGGGATGATATTTCACCTGTCTCAGTTGATTATGGATTGATGGAAAAAGCTCAGGCAAAGGATGTTTACGTAATTAAGACAGAGTTTGAGTGGAATGATCTTGGCTCATGGAATTCAGTATATGAAGTTTTATCCAAGTCCAAAACAGGAAATGTAATCAAAGGTGAGGGCACTGTCATTGGCGGAAAGAATAATTTGATTCATTCTGAAAATAAATTCACGGCAATATTAGGATTGGATGATATTATCGCAGTGAATACGGATGATGCCACACTGATCCTTCCTAAATCCAGGGTGGAGGAAGTTAAAGCGCTGGTGAAATGGTTGAAAAAAGAGAAAAAAGATCATCTACTCTGATTAATATGAAAAAGAAATCTGATCCTGACCACGATAAGCTGATGCAACAATTTGATGATCTGGCTAAGCGTATGGATGTTAAGATCATTAAGGGGAAGGGCGATTTTCATAGTGGACGGTGTCAAATTAACGGAAAACGAACCATAGTACTTAACAGGTTAAAGCCTTTAGATATTCAATTGCAGGTGCTGGCGAGGAGTTTTAAGGAAATTGGAATATCCGACACCTATATAATTCCGGCATTTCGATTATTTATTGAGGAAGGAGCCAGCCAATAAGATCATTGTGCTGATCCAAGAAGATCATTTTATTCTAAACAAAACTATTGAGGAAGTAACATGAAAGAATATCAATCACATGAGATGAGAAATTTTGCCGTGGTTGGGCACGGGGACAGTGGAAAGACTGTCCTTTGCGAAGCTATGCTGGTCAATGCCGGCGCTATTAATCGAATTGGCTCCATTGAAGCCGGCAACACGGTATCTGACTACCATCCTGATGAGCAGGAACGTAAAATTTCTATTCATGCTACGCCCATGTATTTGGAGTGGGCCGAAAAGAAATTTAATTTTATAGATGCTCCGGGCTACCTGGATTTTGTCGGTGAAGCCCTGGGCGCACTGGCAGTTTCTGACCTGGCGGTCATTGTTATACACGCAACCCACGGTATTGAAGTTGGTACTGAACAAATGTGGAGTTATGCGTCAAAGAGAAATATTCCCAAAGTTTTGACTATAAATGCTTTTGATAAAGAACACACAAAATTTGATGAAATAGTTGCCACCGCTAAAGACCGCTTCGGCAGAGGTGTCTTTCCACTTCAGATACCCGTAAATGCAGGTCCGGAGTTCACGCAGGTTGCTGACGTTGTTCGAAATGAGCTGCATACTTTCAAAAATGATGGAAGCGGAAAATATGATATTGGTGAGTTGAGTGGGGAATTGAAAACGAAGGTACAGGCTCTGCATGAGGAATTGATCGAACATGTTGCCGAATCGGATGATACCTTACTTGAGAAATTCTTCGATCAGGGCGGATTATCCGAAGAAGAGATGAAGGGTGGTATCCACCGTGCATTCCAGGAGCAAACATTCATTCCGCTCTTTTGTACCGCGTCTACAGTCAATGTTGGGATACCGCGCTTAATGGATTTCATTGCAAAATATGGTTCGTCACCTGCCGATCGACCTGTTGTAATTGGAACTGATCCAGTCTCCAATAAAGAGATGGAGGTTAAGCTGGATCAACCTGATCCGGTAATCCAAGTTTTTAAAACAATCAGCGAACAACATGTTGGTGACCTTTCATTTTTCAGGGTATACGGAGGAAAAGTGACCACTGGAATGGATCTGTATAATACTTCGCGATCTTCAAATGAAAGAATCGGTCAAATGTTTGTGCTAATTGGAAAGAATCGGACAAGTGTTAATGTTCTGAATGCTGGCGATATTGGAGCGGTTGTTAAACTAAAGAATACACATGCCGGAAACACGCTTTGCCTGGCAAAATCAAAAGTGGTTTTGCCTGAGATAGAATATCCCAAGCCTAATATTCACGCGGCTATCATACCCAAAGCCAAGGGTGATGAAGAAAAGATTTCTATGGGTTTATCCGCAATTCACGAAGAAGATCCTACTTTTATATTCAGAGTAGATCAAGAAGTGCATCAGACAATTATATCCGGACAGGGAGAATTGCATTTAAAGACTACCGTCGAACGTCTGAAAAATCGGTTTAATGTTGATATTGACCTGGTTGAACAAAGGATCCCATACCGTGAGACGATCCAGGGTAAAGGGGAAGCAAAATACAGGCATAAAAAGCAGTCCGGCGGAGCGGGGCAATTCGCTGAAGTCTGGATGCGCATCGAACCAAAAAATCTTGGTGATGGAATAGAATTTATTGATTCACTGCGGGGACAAAATGTTGACCGTGTATTTGTGCCTTCAGTCGAAAAAGGAGTCAATGCGGCCGTAGTTGAAGGAATTCTTGCAGGTTATCGGGTCGTTGCCGTAAAGGTTGATTTTTATGATGGGAAACAGCACCCGGTTGATTCCAAAGACATCGCCTTTCAAACGGCGGGCAAATGGGCATTTAAAGAGGCTTTCATGAGTGCCAGACCATGTTTACTGGAACCGATCTACACGATCGAGGTAAAAATTCCTGAAGAATATATGGGCGATGTGATGGGTGATATATCCGGCAGGAGAGGAAAGATTATGGGGATGGATTCCGATGGAAGTTTTCAAATAATTAAAGCAAAACTTCCCCAGGCGGAGCTTCATAATTATGCAACAACAATTCGATCTTTGACCGGAGGCAGGGGAATTCATTCCGAAGAATTCGATCATTATGAAAAAATGCCCAAGGACCTGGAAAAGCACGTTATTGCAGCGGCAAAAAAGGAAAAAGACGATGAGGATTAATAAGAATAACCGTGAGTGACCTTGATAAATTGTGGGCTCCCTGGAGGATTGATTATATTCTTAACCCGAAGGAGGAGGGATGTATCTTCTGTGATAAATCGGATGATACGAATGATCGAGAAAACCTTGTTCTGTTTCGTGGTAAGCAGAATTTTGTTCTTATGAATCTGTATCCATATAACAACGCCCATCTGATGATCGCACCCTATGAGCATAAAAGCAATACACACACCCTGCAAAAGGATACCCTGGCTGAAATAATGCAATTAGCTGATGATTCCATGATGATCCTTGAAAAACAACTGTTGGCGCAGGGGTTCAACCTTGGTGCAAATATCGGGTCAGCGGCCGGGGCTGGCATCGAGGACCATATTCATTTTCACGTTGTTCCAAGGTGGATTGGCGATACAAATTATATGCCCGTGTTAGGGCATACTAAAGTTCTCGTGGAAGGCCTTCTGGAGACCTATGACAAATTGAAGCCGTATTTTGATAACCTGAACCAATAGGGAGCAATAACTATGGATTCACTTCCCTTTTCTCATGTCTGGCTGCCGTACATCTACCTTTATGGAATGGGGGGATTGTTGTTCTTTGCGGGAATATTTGTCACATTAAGGGCAAAGTCGTTTGATTTAAGCCGAAAATCACACCAACGATGGTTTTTTGTCCTGATGTTTGGTTTTGTCTGGTTTTTAGTAATGCATGGCTGTTGGACACTTGCCGCAATCGGTCAAACAGGATTAGCCCTAACGATTGTTCTGGTATTTGTAATTGCTGTCCTGGTGATTGGGATCATTTTTAAGTCTATTTTAACGGCGAGATCATGATGGAAGAGGTGGGCGTACAGACTTTTCATAGTATCGGAACAACCACTGACTGGATTGTAATGGTGGTATATTTTCTTATAATAATGTTGTTCGGGAGTTACTTCGGACGCTATACCAGAAGTACATCTGATTTCTTTTTTGGAGGGCGCAGGTTTTCATGGTGGCTGATCGCCATGTCCATCGTAGCCACAGGAGTGGGCAGTCATAGTTTTGTAAAATACTCGGCCAAGGGTTTCCAGCACGGTATGTCATCTACTATGACCTACCTTAACGACTGGTTCTTTATAGCTTTTTTCCTGTTTGGGTGGTTACCAATTATTGTGTATTCAAAAGTTCGGTCCATTCCGGAATATTTTGAAAAACGATTTAGCCCATCGGCAAGATTCCTCGCCACGATTTTATTAATGTTATATATGGTCGGATATATTGGGATTGGGTTTTTAACACTTGGAAAAGCCGTATTGCCACTTTTACCGGAATCAATTGGATTCTTCGGGAGCGAAATTGAATTATCATTAATGCTTGTGATCATTATAATAGCAGTAATAACAGGTATTTATATAACTTTTGGCGGTCAGACAGCAGTAATCTTTACAGACCTTTTGCAAGGATTCATTTTACTGTTTGCGGGACTGCTGCTGTTTTTCCTGGGGGTCACATTTGTAGGAGGATTTGATGTGTTCTGGGATCTGTTGCCTACGTCGTGGAAATTACCCCTGGCAAATTATAACACCCCAACGGATTTTAATTTCGTTGGAATATTCTGGCAAGATGCTATAGCAGGATCTATTGGATTTCTGTTTATGAATCAAGGATTGATCATGCGCTTCATGGCTTGCAAAAATGTGAATGAAGGTCGTAAAGCGGCGGCTATTAATATCTTGTTTTTACTCCCCATCTCTGCCATCGTTGTTGGCAATGCCGGGTGGGTGGGGAAAGCCGCTTCGGTCGTCGATCCCAGTGTGGTGAGTCCCATGACATCACCGGATCAAATATTTGTGGTCGTTGCAAATATTGTAGCAAGTCCGGGCGTCTTTGGATTCATAATGGCTGCCTTGACAGCAGCGTTAATGAGTACGGTGGATACATTAATCAATGCCACAGCGGCGATATTTGTTAATGATGTTTATCGCCCAATCCGGAAGTTCACCATGAAGATCAAATCCACACTCCGTGAAACGAATAAAAGGGAACTTAGAGTGGCAAGGTACGCTTCCATTGGAATTACTATTCTGGGCGTATTGGCTGTCATTCCATTCAATAGATTTCCAACGGTTTATGAGGCTCATGGTTTCTTTCATAGTACGCTTACTCCGCCGCTGGTTGTTGCCATTTTCCTTGGAGTATTCTGGAAACGGTTCACACCGGCTGCTGTCATAACTACATTTATTGGCGGGGTAGCGTTAATGATCCTGGGGGCAAGGTTCCCCGGCATATTGATAGCACCATTTGATCATGGTATATTTATGAATCCGGAGCATCCGTATACATATATCAGAGCACTGTATAATACTATTGTTTGTATCGGCGTGGCGGTACTAGTTGCGCTTACTACATCAGCACAAAAGACGTTGGTAACCAGGTTGACGGGCGGCGAAAACGGAAAGATGGTTATGCAGTTACTTACGTTTGTGGCCGGAGTCGTTTTTCTACTGGTAATTTTAAATATCGGGAGCGTGAATATTTCACTGATCCTAACGGCTGTCATTATCGTTTTGGTACCATTGGTTGTTAACTATTTTGTTGATTACGACGAAGAAAAACATACACTGGGTTTAACGGCTGGAACAATTAACATCGCTCGAAGATTATTTAAGGGCTCTGATCCAAATGATTCTGAAGGCAAAATGGCGATGGTAAAATTGAAGGTGGTTGAAGGTGATGACAGCACCGTCAGATTCTCAGGGAAGGACATGGATACAATGGCTGCTAAACCAGGCGATCTGGTATATCTGTGCGATAAACGAAATTGGCTGGGAGGTCTAAAATCAATTCATTCATCCTACGGTGAAACGCATACTGAAAATGGCGTCGTTTATATCACGGAAGAACAGTTGAAAACAGGAATGTTTGTTGAGGATCGTTTACTAACTGCTGAAAAAGAAATGTAGAGGTTTGAGGACTTCGATTTCTTATGTAATTTCGCCCCGCTTTTTATAACAATTCCGGAGTAGCTCAATGGTAGAGCGGGTGGCTGTTAACCACTAGGCTGGGGGTTCGAGTCCCTCCTCCGGAGCAATAAATAATCCTGCGCGAACAGGGTTGTTTTATCTGATGCTGAAGGGACGAAGAATTTTATCCCGATAGTGAAGCGTATCGGGGAGTCCCTCCTCCGGAGCAATAAATAATCCTGCGCGAACAGGATTGTTTTATCTGATGCTGAAGGGACGAAGAATTTTATCCCGATAGTGAAGCGTATCGGGGAGTCCCTCCTCCGGAGCCAATATATGTTTTACGTATATGTCCTATATTCTCAAAAGTTTGATCGGATATATATAGGCCAATTAAGTGATATAACTCGACGTCTGCAAATTCATAATGAGGGATTCGTTCAGTCAACTAAAGCATATAAACCCTGGAAAATTATTTATCGCGAAAAATGCGCTACTCACAAAAGAGCAATGAATCGGGAGAGGGAATTAAAATCACATAAAGGCCGTGATTTTATAAGAAAAACTGTAGCGAATGGTAGAGTCCGGCAGCTGCCGGATTAACCACTAGGTTGGGGAATCGAGTTGAGCGGTGCGAAATCCGGCTTTTGACGAATCCCTCCTCCGGAGCCACAAGCAGAATAAAAAATTAAATGCCGCAGAATTTTTTTTCTGCGGCATTTTTACTATAATATTTACCAGGAGAATGACATGAGGAACTAATTCAGCAGCAGTTCTTCCATCTGTGCGACTAAGCTATCAAACAATTGCATTGCCTCCTCAATTGGTTCTGGTGATGACATATCCACACCTGCTTTTTTTAGTAATTCAATGGGATAATCATTTCCACCGGATTTCAAGAAAGTCAAAAATGCTTCATGAGAACCTTCTTTTCCATCTAAGACTGCTTTTGCAAGAGCCGTTGAGGCACAAAAACTTGTGGCGTATTTATACACATAAAATGTGCGATAATAATGTGGAATTCTTCCCCAATTCAGCGCGTAGCCCTCGTCAATGACGACATCATCTCCGTACCATTTTTTGTCGGTATCAATTGATACTTTTGATAACGATTCAACTGTCAGTGGAATTCCATCTGCCAACATTTGGTGGACGCTCCGCTCAAATTCACTCCATATTACCTGCGTAAAGACCGTGCCAAGAAAATTATTTATCCATTGATCCAATAGAACCAGCTTTTCTTTCTCATCATCCGTATTCTTCATCAAATAATCAAGAAGAAGGTTTTCGTTAAATGTGGAAGCGACTTCTGCCACAAATAGTGTATAATCAGCTGTGGGATACGGCTGGTTCTTTCCCGAATAGTAACTGTGCATTGCATGTCCCAGTTCATGGGAAAGGGTAAACATGTGATCCTGTGTACCATTGTAATTCATAAGAATATAGGGGTGCGAGTTGTATGTTCCCCATGAGTAAGCTCCCGTAGCTTTTCCTTCTGTTTCGTAGACGTCAATCCAGCGGGATGTCAGAGCCTTTTTTACTATGCTAACATACTCCTCACCCATAGGTGTATACGCTTTTTCAAGGGTTTTTCCTGCTTCTTCATAAGTGACTTTCACCTCAACATCCTCTACGATGGGGACGGAGGTATCATATAGATGGATCTCTTCCAGCCCGAGAACATTTTTTCTCAGTTCCATATATCTTTGCAGTGACCCCGCATGATTAAAAACTGTCTCGATCAGCTGGTCGTAGACATCAACCGGAACATTATCGGCTCCAAGAGCCCTTTCGAGAGAGCTGTTATATTTGCGGGCACGCGCCAGGAATAAGTCTTTTTTAAGGGATGAGCCAAAAACAGCCGCGTTCGTATTTTTAATTTTGTCAAAAGCTTCGGTACGGCCAAGGAAAGCCCTGCGGCGTACTTCCGGATCATTTGAAAGCAGCATTAATTGATAGCGCCCTCGCGTTAACTGAATCATCTCACCATCTTCGCCTTCGACCATGGGGAAAACAAGATCAGCTTCAGTGAGAGCTTCATGGATTTTTGAAGGACTCCGGTATAATTCACCAGCCTTTGCCAGAAGTTCCTCTTCTTCTGAAGATAGAGTGTGCTCGCGTTGACGAATCAAATTATCAAAATAATGTCGGTATATCTCCAGGCCTATCGTGGTCTTGATATATCGGTCAAGTCTATTTTCCGGGATCTCCTGAAGTTCAGGCTCGATGTAAGCGACTGCTTCGCCATATTTAATATTTAGAGCAGCTGCACGGTCAGCCAGACCCTGGAAATCTGAAACCCGTGTGTCCAAATCTTTATTAAGATAAGCATAAACATATAGGTCTTCAATAATCTTTGATAGTTCTTCATCAAGTTCGAAACAGGCTAATATTGTCTTGCCTGATTTTTTTAGTTTTCCTTTGAAATCGCTGAATTTATTAAGCTGTGATTCTACCAGCAGGTAGTCAGCTTCCCATTCTGTGATTGATGGGTAAATGTCTTCCAGGTTCCATTTGTATTCATCGGCGATATCAGCTCGCTGGGGGATGTCGCTCTGTCCATTTAGAGGGTAGGCAATTACCATCAGCAGCCCAACGGCAATGCTTACCGTGTAGTTAGCTCTCATTGTTATTCTCCTGTTGGATGAGTGAATTGAATTCAGTACCATTCTTGAATTGCCGGATTCCGGCAGTCATATGAATCATTCAAATTACTTGAAATATTTATGATTGGTGTTAGTCAGTACGTACATAATCCTTGGAATTTAACTCTTTGAGTTTCAGTACAAAAATTAGTTGTCATAAAATCTGAAAATTCATGGCGAATAATAATTAAAACTTGTTACTAATATATTCCCCTGCCAGTGTATGGGAATAGACAATAGGAGGGAAGAATTGTGTGTTTTATCTTCCTTTCTTCCGATTAAACAGGTAATCGGCACGAATTATAAGATTAACAGAAACATTTCGTTCCGATTCACCTTTTGTAATTTTACCGTCTCCGTCCTTATCCTGATATTGTTCGCGATATCGAAGATTGATCCGTGTGGATTTATGGGCTTGGATCGAAAGCCGCAATCCCCAGATCGACCCGTCGGTTTTATCTGTGAATAATTTTTCAAAATTTTTCTGTTCGATGAAGAAACCATAACTTCGCAAGTATTTATTAAATTTGTATTTACTCTTTATAGAAAAGGTAAAATCCCTGTCCCTGGAATCGCCAACCTGCACATTCCGATATTTGGTTGAGAGTGTTACATAAGAAGGAATTTTTAATTTGATAGCGGTATTCCAGCCATAATTC